>CAMJPD010000094.1 GCA_946407765.1 uncultured Lachnospiraceae bacterium | reverse complement strand
TTCCCACATTTCTTTATATTTCCAAACGCTAGTTTTGCATTCTTCTATAAATGGTGCAATACCATATTCTTCGATTTGTTTTTTACTGTCAAGGTTTAATTTTTTTTCAACTTCAAGTTCCACAGGAAGACCGTGTGTGTCCCAACCTGCCTTACGAGGAACAAAAAATCCCTTCATTGTATGATATCTTGGAATTAAATCCTTAAATGCTCTTGTCTCAACATGTCCTATATGTGGCTTTCCATTAGCAGTTGGTGGGCCATCATAAAAAACAAAAGAGTTTTTCTTATCTCTTTCATTCAATGATTTCTCAAAAATCTTATTATCATTCCAAAACTTTTCTATTTCTTTTTCGCGCTCAATAAATGCAGAAAATCCTCCAGTAGCATCAAGTTTTGTGTTGACTTTTTTAAACATACAACCTCCAAGGTATTATATTTGAAAACAAAAGTGCTAATAAAAAAAACGTGCGCGAGAGGACTTGAACCCCCAGCCTCTTGATCCGTAGTCAAGCGCTCTATCCAATTGAGCTACGCACACAGACAACTTTTTAATTATAATAAAAATACAAAAAAAATTCAATAAAAAATGAGCAATATTATAAGCCGGGTTATGTTTTAAACAATCATCTATCTAGGACTTCTATTACTAAAAGTTTCTAGCGAACTACCTAAGACAGGCGAGCAACCTTTAGTCTTAATCTGTCTTGCTTTGGATGGAGTTTACACAAGATACTATTTCTAATATCCTCGTAGTCTCTTACACTACATTTTCACCCTTACCATACGGCGGTTATTTTCTGTTGCACTCTTCATCGGCTTTACTTTCTAAAATAGAAAACTATACCGTCCAGACGTTATCTGGCATCCTGCTCTGCAAAGCCCGGACTTTCCTCTACATATCGTAGCGATTGTATATATTACTCATATAATTATTATATCATTATAAAAAAATATTTCAATCATCTAGCTTAGTTGCTTGAGCAAACTGAGGCACTTATCAAAACTTTCTTCTATTAATACTTCACCATAATTGATATATGATATTTCAGGTTCTATGCTACTCACAACTCTAATATGTCCTATATTATTTTCTACTAATGATTTTAATTTTTCCAGATCAACCTTGGCGTTTTTAATGAATTTAAGTACTATTCTTTCTTTAGATATTTTTACCTCAGCAACATAAAGACTGTGGGCAAATATTTTTAATTTTTCTACACGCAATAAGTTTTTAATTTCTAAAGGAATAGGTCCAAACCTATCTATCATTTCCTTTTCAATATCATCAACGTCTTCTTTATTAATACATGATGCAATTTTCTTATAAAAATCTATTTTAACATTCTCATTTTCTATATACTCATTCGGGATGAATGCATTAATATCTATATCTATAGATGTGTTAAATTCTTCTTCATTAGAATTTGTTTTTATATTTTCTATGGCCTTAGTTAGCATTTTATAA
Source organism: uncultured Lachnospiraceae bacterium (assembly GCA_946407765.1). Classification (GTDB taxonomy): domain Bacteria; phylum Bacillota; class Clostridia; order Lachnospirales; family Lachnospiraceae; genus UBA3633. Next base: position 1,056 of record CAMJPD010000094.1, on the reverse strand, counting down.
TACATCTCATAACCAATATAATTAAAATGGCCATGCTGAATTTTTCCTAGTACTGTTCCTGCCCCCCTGAGCTCAAGATCCTTTCTTGCTATATTAAGACCTGATCCTAGTGAATTATAATTCTTAATCGATTTTAATTTAAATTCACTTTGTTCATTAAGCATTGTACCTTTTCTATACATAAAAAATGCATTAGCCTTTGTACTAGATCTGCCTACTCGTCCTCGCAACTGATAAAGTTGAGCAAGACCATATTTATTAGCATCATCTACAATCAATGTATTGGCATTTTGGATATCTATCCCAGTTTCAATTATTGTTGTTACAACAAGAACATCTATCTTCTTATCTATAAATTCAAACATTATTTTATCAAGTTCATTCTTATTCATCTGTCCATGAGCTATTCCTACATTTGCCTTAGGACACAGAAGTTTTATTTTCTTACCAACATCTAAGATATCCTTTACTCTATTATGGACATAAAATACTTGACCCGACCTTGCTAGCTCTCTATCAATTGCACTTCTTACAATCTCATCATTATATTCCATGACAAATGTTGATATAGGCTTTCTATTAATTGGAGGATCAGTTAATACTGACATGTCTTTAATCCCAATGAGAGACATGTGGAGTGTCCTAGGAATTGGAGTTGCGCTGAGTGTTAGAACATCAATGCCTGCTTTAAGTTGTTTTATTTTTTCTTTATGACTCACACCAAATCTTTGTTCTTCATCAATTACTAAAAGTCCTAGATCTTTAAATTTTACGTCACTAGATAATAATCTATGTGTTCCTATGATTATATCTACTTCTCCACTTGCAAGTCTATCTAGTGTCTTTTTATTTTCCGCAGGACTCTTATATCCACTCAAATAATCTACCCTAACTGGGAATGACATCATTCTTTCTGCAAATGTATTATAATGTTGCTTACACAAAACAGTTGTAGGTACCAAGTAGGCCACTTGCTTTTGATCCAAGACAGCTTTAAATGCAGCACGTATGGCAACTTCGGTTTTCCCAAATCCCACATCACCACATATAAGCCTA
>CAMJPD010000093.1 GCA_946407765.1 uncultured Lachnospiraceae bacterium | reverse complement strand
GGTAATGTTGCGCTAAGAGTTGAAGATAAGATTTTAGTAACACCTAGTGCTATGGCCTATGATACGATGCTTCCTGAAGATATTGTAGTAGTTGATATTGAAGGTAATGTGATTGAGGGAAATAGAAGACCTACAAGCGATCTTAAGGCAATATTATATATTTTGAAACATATGCCAGAAGTAAATGCAATAATTCATACTCATCAACCTAAGGCTGTTGCGTTATCTTTGATTTGTGATAAATTGCCAATCATTTCTACAACAATGGTTGATGAAGTAAAAGGTGAAGTTAATGTAGCGCCATTTACCATAAGTTCTGATGAAGGCATGGGTATACAGACTGTTGAACATGCGGGTAAGTCCTTATGTGTGATTTTAAAGAATCATGGTGTTATGGCTTATGGCAAAAGTCTTGAACAGGCATTAAGCGCTGCTGTGTATCTAGAAGAGAGTTGTGATATCTATATCAGTGCCCTTTCTACAGGAAAAGATATAACAATTCTCACTAAAGAACAGGTCGAGGCAGAAGAAATGCCTAGAGGAAATTATGGACAATAAAAACTGCTCGGATGAGCATTTTTAGAGGGAAAATATGCTTATCTATGACTTGTTGCTTAGATCATCGATACTATGCATCAAATCCTTAGTAGATTCATATAATTTATCGTAGATCTCCTGATATTTTTTATATTCTTCATGTTTTTTCATATCAGGAATATAGGTCTTGTCTGGTTTTATATATTTTAGAAGACTATCATATGTTTCAAAACCTGGATAAGAAATTGCGGAAGCTGCCATTAAGGCATCACCAAAGCTTGCGCCAATATTTACTAATGGTGAACTGATGCTGATACCAAGTACATCAGCTATTATCTGCATCCAGTCTTCATTAAGTGTTCCGCCACCAGTCACAAATATCTGATCAATTGGAATATCGTGATCTTTCATAAGTTTTAATTGTTGGTTGATAGAGAAAGCTACTCCTTCTAGAGCACTGCGATAGATATGTGCACGAGTATGCGCAAGCGTTAAACCAAAGATAATTCCTTTAGCTTGTGGATCGTTGATTGGAGTTCTTTCTCCTGCCCAATATGGAAGAGTAATTAAGCCATCACTGCCAGGTTTAATCTTATCTACATCTTTCATCATTTCCTGATAGGCATCAATATTTTCCTCTTTTTCTTTTATTAAGGCATCGGGGAATATAGTATCTTTATACCACTTAGTTAAAGAACCTGCGGTATTAGTACCTGCCGAGATATCACATAGACCAGGTACTATAAATTCTTCTCGCCACAATCTTTCATCATCTATCAATTTAGAAGCACCAAGTATCATATATACCGACGATCCAATCTGTATCATCATCTTACCAGGTGATACAACACCCACGCTGATTGCTTCGGCACCAGAATCATCTGTACCTGTTAGGACTGGTGTGCCTTCTTTTAAGCCAGTTTCTGCTGCAGCTTTAGCTGTAATATATCCTACAACATCAGTTGCTTCATGTATTTCAGCTAACTGATCTGGTCTACAGATGGGAGCACAATATTCTTCAACTGGTTGATAGGTAGCAGGATCATATAATGGATTAAAACTAGCTAGTCCTAAGAATTTATCCACAACATAATTACCAGTAAGTTTAGCTGTAAGGTATGTAGAAGCAGTAATAAATTTATAGGTTTTATTATAGATTTTTGGTTCTTTGTTTTTAATCCACAATATCTTTGGCATGACATCGCTTGAACATAGTGGTCTGCCATACCATTTTCTGATCTGTTCTTCACCATACATCTCGGTTAATTGTTTGATTTCATCTGTTGCTCTTGCATCTATTCCATAAAGGATGGCTTTACGAAGTGGATTACAGTTTTCATCTACAGGTAGACAATCTGCACCTAAGGCGCTTGTGCCTAGAGCTTTTATTTCGCTTGGATCAATTCCGCTTTCTTCAATAAGTTTTTTACTGATGATACAGAAATCTCCCCACCAATCTTTTTCAGCATCGTGTTCATAATGACCAGGTGCAGGATTAGTCATTGAATGAGAAGTAGAATATTGGGCAATGACATTTCCTTTGTTGTCGATTAGAACACCTTTACTAGAATTGGTACCTGTATCAATTCCCATGAAATATGCATTAGTCATTATTGTTCTCCTTCATAGACAATCTTGCCATCACATATGGTTAGACATACTTTAAGGTCTCTGATTTTATCAAAAGATGTATTAAAGATATTTCCATTAATAACTGCAATATCAGCTTTCTTTCCTTCTTTCAGAGTACCTAATATATCTTCTTTACCAAGGTTATATGCTCCACCATATGTCCAAGCATTAAGTAGTTCATTTATTGTTAAGGTGTTTTGTTTATTGAATGGTTCACCACCTTCTGGAAAAAAGGCGCCGACTGCATGATATATAGATTGAGGAATATCGTCTATCAATAAAGGTAGATCAGTACCACAGCTAATAATTACGCCACTATCTGCCATCTTTCTTCTATTCCAATAGTATTGTCCTCTTTCTTCACCTATTTTTTCACTTATCATCGCAAGTTTATCTTTGCGATTGGCAATAGATTGAATCTG
>CAMJPD010000092.1 GCA_946407765.1 uncultured Lachnospiraceae bacterium | reverse complement strand
ACTTATTCCATCAGTCATAGGCGGAGAAAGAGAAAAGCGATCTGGAATTGTTCTATCTAAATCTATTCCAAGTAAAAAATATGGAATATCTGTTGGTGAACCAGTTAATATGGCACTTCAAAAATGCCACAATTTATATGTTGCAAAACCAGACTTTGAATCTTATCAAAAACACTCAAGTGAATTTATGAAATTATGTACTACTATATCTCCAGTAGTAGAACAGTTTTCTATTGATGAATGTTACATAGATATGACAGGACTTTCTGAAGTTTATGGTGACTTAGTTAAGTATGCTTATAAGCTTAAGGATAGAATACGTAATGAGCTTGGATTTACTGTAAACATAGGAGTAGGAAATAATAAATTTCTTGCCAAGATGGCAAGCGATTTTGAAAAACCAGACAAGGTTCACACATTATTTGTGAATGAAATAGAAGAAAAAATGTATCCACTTCCAATCAGTGATTTATATTTAGTAGGAAGGAGGATGAATCAAGTTTTTCTCAAAGCAGGTGTTAGAACAATTAGAGATTTATCTAAATTAAATCTTGAATCAATACAAAAAATTGCTGGTAATAAAATGGGTGAAGTTTATTATGACTATGTTCATGGCATAGATGACACTCCAGTTATAAGTGACATGCCTGATGCCAAGTCTTACAGCATTTCGAAAACTTATGAAAAAGATGTAACAACATATGAAAGAGCTCATGCTATATTACTATCGCTCGTAGATGAAGTGTCATCAAGGATGAGGAAAGATGGAAAATTTGCAAGAGTTATAAGTGTGGTTATAAGAAATAATAGGTTTGAAGATACAAGAAAACAATTAACAATTCCATCTGGCACAGATTCAAGTACAGAAATTTATGAAATTGTAAAACAATTATTTTATGACATCTGGGACGAGAGGGAACCTCTTAGGCTTCTTGGAGTTGGACTTGCTGGATTGGATAGCAGTATAGAAGAGTGTAATGATAAAAAATTAAAAACTCTTATAAACACAGGCAGCATTATATTCGAAGAAAAACCACATACTATGTTAGAATTTTTAGAAGGACTCAATATGATAGATGAGGATGAAGAAGAGATTAATAGAAAAAATAAAAATAGAAATATTGATAGGGCAGTAGATAATCTTAGAGATAAATATGGATATGATATAATTGGCAGAGGTAGTGTTATTAGAGAAAATAATGAAAATGCTAACTAAAAAAATAGACAATATTATATTGCATATGAATTCTACAAAGGCAAGAAGTATAGCATTTGCCATAGTATTTCCTATTCTTCTTAATATAATAATATCAATTGCTGTTGTTATTATATTTCATGGGATGTATGAATATACTGACCTAAGACTTCAGCTTATAACTAATACAATAGTATTTATAATTTTATTATATGTATACATAAGGACATCCAAGTTACTTGGTCAATATGACAGTGAAAAGAATGTTAAAAATCTGATTCTAATTTTGTCTCTTGGATTTGTTATATCAAGTTTTGGTAATGCGATATCTAGGGTTCTTATGGAAGTGTTTGGTTTTGTAGAAGATAATTTAACAGTAGAAACAATATTGAAGGCAAGCATACCAGAAGCTTTACTACTTACATGTGTATCTGCACCACTAACTGAAGAAATAATGTTTAGAGGTTTTATTTTTAAGACAATTAATAAGTATCATGGCTTTTGGACTTCTGCTATTATCTCATCTATTCTTTTTGGAATATCTCATATTACACCGCTCAGCATGGCTTTTGCATTTATGTGTGGCATATTCTTATCATATGTATATTACTTATACAAATCAATTTTTATGTGCATGATATTGCATATGATGGTTAATTTTTCTAGTCTTGCAATACATTATCTAATGCAATCCGAACCTAGTCTAAAAGAAACATATTTTATATTATTCATTTGCTTAGCGTTAATAATTATGATAACATTAAGACTGCACATATCTTGTAAGATGAACAGACAAGATAATGTATAAAATACCAAATAATTTCATAGAGGTCGTATGAATAAAAAACTTATAACATTTGCAATACCTTGCTATAACTCGGCATCATATATGTCCAAGTGCATAGATTCTATACTTGTTGGTGGGGATGATGTTGAAATATTAATCATTGATGATGGTAGTACTAAGGACAATACATTTGAAATTGCTAAGGAGTATGAAAGAAAATTCCCAACCATATGTAGGGCGCTTCACCAAGTAAATGGCGGTCATGGAGAAGCAGTAAATACTGGACTTAAGTATGCAAGTGGCAGATATTTCAGAGTTGTAGACAGTGATGACTGGCTTGATAAGAAATGTGTAATTGATTTTGTTGATACAATAAAGAGACTTGTATCTGAAGATAAGAGAGTAGATCTATTCATAACTAATTTTGTCTATGACAAGGTAGATAAGCTTAACAAATCTGTTATGAAATATAATAATATTCCTAAGAATAGAATAGTCACATGGAGAAATATTGAACCTTTTACTTTAGGACATTATATGCTCATGCACTCACTTACATATAGCACTAACTTACTTAGAAGTGCGAATCTTCATTTGCCAGCACACACATTTTATGT
>CAMJPD010000091.1 GCA_946407765.1 uncultured Lachnospiraceae bacterium | reverse complement strand
GCTGGGGCTTAGTAGAAGTGAGGTTCAACATCGTCTTCACAAAGTTCTTTCCGAACTCGCTATAGAGCCATGCAGTACGCAGAATCATATATTTACATCCTGTGGCAATAATCTTTTGCTCTCCGAGAAGCTTGGTTGCGCCATAGACTCCTGTAGGAGTGCCCTTTTGATCCTCTTTGCAAGGGGTGTTGTATGGTTCTTTACCAAAGACATAATCCGTAGAGATTTGGACCAACCAACCATTGACTTCTTTCATGGCAATGGCAAGGTTCTCTGGGGCGGTTGCATTCAGTTTCTCCACCAAAGCGTATTTCTCAGGTTCTTCTGCTCCATCTACATTTGTCCATGCTGCACAGTTGACAATAGCTTCCACCTTTTCTCTCTTCACAACCTCGCGGACTGCCTCAAGGTTTGTAATATCCAGATGCTCAGTATCAGTCTTGATGTCATTACCTGCCAACTTCTTCAGCATGACAATAGATTCTTCAGTGGCATCCACCACATCTGTAAAGATATACCTATCAGCTGAACCTTTTGAGATAATTCTCATCTCATTGCCCAACTGACCATTAGCTCCTGTTACAAGAATATTCATAAACTAAAACTCAAAAGGACTTTCGAAATCTTTAAATGCAGGATGGTGTTTGTCTCTTTCAGATAATGAAACAGCCGAGGTTGAAATAGGCCACTTGATTGCTAGATTAGGATCATCCCATGCTATACCGCCTTCTGCTTCAGGATGATAAAAATCATCACATTTATACTGGAATACCGCTTCTTCGCTTAATACTACGAAACCATGAGCCATGCCTTTTGGAACAAAGAACTGACGGTGATTCTCTTCAGTTAGTTCGCATGTGACGTATTTACCGTATGTAGGAGAGCCTTTACGAATATCTAACGCCACATCCACAACTTTTCCTTTTACCACTTTCACAAGTTTACTCTGCGTAAAAGGAGGCAATTGGTAATGGAGGCCACGTAATACACCATAGCGACTTTTACTCTCGTTGTCTTGGACAAAATTTATATTTAATCCAGTCTTTTCAGCAAATTCACGTGCATTAAAACTCTCCAAGAAATAACCACGGTCATCACCAAACACCTTTGGCTCAATGATGAGAACACCTTCTATATCTGTCTTTATTACTTCCATCTTCTCTTATAATGAAACTTGAATCTTGAAACCTGAAACATCATACATGCGTCAGCGTGTTTGAGTTTACCTCTTCTTTCATCTCATCAATTACTTTCAAAAGGTATTGACCATACTGGTTCTTGAGCATGGGCATTGCCAGCTCACGCATCTTTTCTTCTGAAATCCATCCATTACGATAGGCAATACCCTCCAAACATGCCACCTTGAGTCCTTGACGTTTCTCAATAACCTCAACAAAAGTAGAGGCTTCAGCTAATGAATCGTGAGTACCTGTGTCAAGCCATGCGAAACCACGGCCAAAGACTTGAACCTTCAGTTCACCATCCTTCAAGAACTCTTGGTTCACAGTAGTGATTTCCAATTCACCTCTAGCACTGGGTTTGATGTGCTTAGCTACATTCACCACCTTATTGGGGTAGAAATAGAGTCCAACAACTGCATAGTTGCTCTTGGGCTCTTTAGGTTTCTCTTCAATGCTCAAGCAATTGCCATCCTTGTCAAATTCTGCAACGCCATAACGTTCTGGATCTGACACCCAGTAGCCGAATACCGTAGCCTTAGCATTCTTTTCGGCATCCTCAACTGCCTTACGGAGAAGACCTGTAAAACCACTACCATAAAAGATGTTGTCTCCAAGTACCAAACAGGCACTATCGTTACCAATAAACTTCTCACCAATGATGAAAGCCTGGGCAAGGCCATCCGGAGAAGGCTGCTCTGCATATTGGAAGTTTACGCCATAGTCGGAGCCATCTCCTAAGAGACGCTTGAATCCAGGAAGGTCGTAAGGGGTAGAGATAATCAGTATATCTCTAATACCCGCCAGCATTAGTGCGCTAATGGGATAATAAACCATCGGTTTATCATAAATCGGGAGCAACTGTTTGCTCACACCCTTTGTAATAGGGTAAAGTCTGGTACCGGAGCCTCCGGCTAGTACAATGCCTTTCATAATTAGTCTCTCTTGAATATATCTCTAGTATATACCTTTTCTTTCACATCATCCAATGCCGTATCATAGCGGTTGGCTATGATGGCATGGCTCTGAGCCTTGAACTTAGCAAGGTCATTGACCACCTCGCTGCCAAAGAACAGGCTGCCATCATCAAGTGTAGGCTCGTAGATAATCACCTTAGCGCCCTTGGCCTTGATACGCTTCATGATGCCCTGAATGGCGCTCTGGCGGAAGTTGTCGGAGTTGCTCTTCATTGTGAGGCGGAAGACGCCAATGGAGGGCGTCTGGAGGCTGGCATTATTCTGAGTGTATACATTATTCTGAGTGTAGTCGTAATAACCAGCCATCTTGAGCACCTGGTCGGCAATAAAGTCTTTGCGGGTGCGGTTGCTCTCTACAATGGCGCTCATCATGTTCTGAGGAACGTCTGCATAATTGGCCAGAAGCTGTTTGGTGTCCTTAGGCAAGCAGTAGCCGCCATAGCCAAAGCTGGGGTTATTGTAGAAGG
>CAMJPD010000090.1 GCA_946407765.1 uncultured Lachnospiraceae bacterium | reverse complement strand
AGACAAAATATTTTTGCTAAGTTATGAAGAGGTGGCAGAATATATAGGAGTTGATAATAGGAATTTACTAAGGGGATATGATTATAGAGGGTATAATGCAAATTGGGATTTGAGAACTCCTGGTGATGCAGAGAATGAAGTGTGCATGGTGGCTAGAGGCGTCATTAACTTAGATGGTGTGGCAGCAAATATGGAAAGGTATCTACGACCTGCTATGTGGGTTGAGTTAGAATAAAGAAATATTGTAGGGCTTTAATATCTTGCCCATACAAGAGAGGTTATAAAATACTATGAAGAAAGTAATTTACATTGTATTATCATTAAGTCTTATATTGTTGCAGTTTTCATGTGGAAACAACAATCAAACAAAAACTTTAGAAGTAACATCAGAAGTTTTAAATACTGAAAGCGAAGAAAAAGCGCTAAAAGAGGAGAAAGCAACTATACAGCTAACTTTTGATGGCATAAAAACTGTAGCAGACTATGGAGAAGAAGAACTCGCAGAAAAATATGAGAGTATAAAATTTGGTAAGTATGAGCAAGATAATAATTTAGACAATGGTAAAGAAGATATAGAGTGGGTAGTTTTAGAAAAGAATGAAAACAAATTTTTACTTATAAGTAAATATATTTTAGATAAAATACAGTATGATGAATGGCATGGGTTTAATGATTGGAATAATTCCACACTACGTAATTGGTTAAACTCTAATTTTTATGAAGAAACATTTGATGAGGAAGAGAAATTTATCATAGTAAGAAATAATTATCCAAATTATGCAATCGCCTATCGTGTTTCTAATTTGACTAAAAAGAATGCCTATGAAAATGCCTATGAAGGATATTCATCAGATGACTTAGTTTCTATACTTGGATTCCACGAGGCGACCAAATATTTTGGAAATATTTCAGATAATTATGAAAAAGAATATTATAATAAAAAAGTTGTAGCTAAGCCAACACCTTATGCAAGAAGAGAGGTAGGGCAGCATAAGATAACTATAGATATAGATAAGAGTAATAGATGGAATAAAGGATGCGCACCATATTGGTTAAGGTCACTTTTTGCAGTGTTTAGTGGAAATAAAACTAATTCTGCTGCAAAGATTGCATATGACGGAACACTTACATATGATAGTTTTAATGAAGAATATACTGGTGTAAGACCGATAATACTTATAGATATTTCTAAAGTAAGTGAAGAAAAGTCAAAGAAAATGTTAGGTTATGATCAGGACTATGACTTTGTAAAACTTGGAGAAGAACAAATCAATAAGACATCTAAAACAATAGATTCATGGGAGATGGAGTTTTATAATAAAAGTATAGATGATTTTAAACATTCATATTATGATGGAGTAAAAAACCATAGCAATAACACAAGTAAGAAACCAGTATATGTAAGAGAGGTAGACGGAAGCACAATATTTACATATGGATTAAAAGATGTAAATAATGATGGATTAAATGAGTTATTAATTTTCAATAAGAATAATTTATTGAGAGTATATAGATTAGATAATCCTTATGATGACTATGAAAAGTATCGTGATGAATTTTATGCCGAAGAAGTATATAGTAGAGCTTTGTGGCAGAATAAAGAAGATGATAGAACTAGTTTCTTATATAATGATAATTTTATAAATGAGTTTAATATATCGGTTATGAGAACAGATTTTTCAAATGATTTAATTTACAATGAATATCTATCAGAATCAGAAAAGAAAGAATGGTTTGATTCAATGAACTATACATCATATTATTACTATACATATTACATTACAAAGAACACACATAGCTATTCAAGAGACTATGGTTATGAGACAGCAGAATCATATGAATATGAGACTAATAGCGAAGATGGTCTTGGTGAATATGTGGTGTGGGATAATGTAAATGATAATTATACAGCAAAAAGAATTAGTAAAGGTGAGGCGGATGCAATATTTGCAAAGCATGGTTCACCGATAACATTAAATGATGGCTTTTTTGTTATAAACTAATAATTGTTTCTTTAAAAGTGAATATTGGGGACGGAGTTAATTGTCGGGGCCGTCCCTTTTTTATTACATTAGAAATGTGGTTGGGGGAGGGATACTGGCAACACAATTTTGGTGGAGTGAATTGGGCGAGCGAGTCGCAATATAAATTTTTGAGAGCATTTAAGCAAGAGGCAGGAGACGGGCTGAGCAAGTGCGATGCCCGGCTCGCTGCCGTCCAAGTGAGACAGCCTTGCGCCAAAAATAGCGCAAGGCTTGGCTCACGCAGGGCTTGCGTCCTGCTCGAAAAAATTTGATATTGCGACTCGCTCGCCTACAAATCTTGCGACGGCCAGGCAAAATTTCGTGCTTGCCATGTATCCCTCCCCTACAGAAATTTTGGGAACGGAGTTAATTATCCAAAAAATTAAAAAAGATGCACAGTGTGTGCATCTTTTTTATAGTCGTACCTCCTTGCTTTGCATTGCATTGCATAATTAACTTGTATAAATTTCTTAAAAAAGAATTTTACATTTAGGAATAAAATTTTCTTTTTAAATAAAATATTTTTTAAAGAATTTCACCAAAACTTAAAGATTTTGTGTGAAATTCTTTTAATTTTGTTAAATTCTTTTTCTTGCAATGATATGACTCCTGTGGTAAATTAGGTAAATCAATTTGTGAACAGTAAATCATTTTATC
>CAMJPD010000089.1 GCA_946407765.1 uncultured Lachnospiraceae bacterium | reverse complement strand
AAGTGTTAAAACTTCTTGTGAAATAAAGAATGTAAAAAGAGTCATGCTATTAGAGAGCGCTGTATTAACTGATGTATTTTACCAATTAAAACATACAGATTTTTCTAAGCATAATTTTTCAGAACATGATATATCAGAATTAATAACAAGAAAGAGAAAAGCATATTCTAAGAAAACAGGTATAAAGTATATAGGCAATAGTTTTGATACTATATCAGCTTACCGAGGTAATGCTGCAATGGCCCATTATATACCAGAAAAAACTAAGTCTAGAATATTGAAAAATTCTGGAATGTTGCTTGTTGATACTGGAGCAAATTATTTATATGGCACTACAGATACAACTAGAACAATTTCACTTGGGAGAGTAAGTCATATAGAAAAGAAGCATTTTACTATAGTACTTGATGCAATGCTTAAACTTTCTAATTATAAATTCAAATTGGGAACAAGTTCTAAAAATTTTGATAAAGTAGCAAGATCAGTTCTTTTAAAACATAATATTGACTATGGACATTCTACGGGTCACGGCATAGGATTTTTATCTTGTGTTCATGAAGGTCCTAATAGTTTTTCGCCAGCATCAAAATATAAAATAAAAAACAACCAAATATTTTCTGTAGAGCCTGGGTATTATTTAGAAAACAAATATGGTATAAGAACTGAAAATATCTTACTATCAACGAAACTTTCGGGAAAGAATAAAAATTTATATGGATTTGAAATATTGACATTTGTCCCTATAGATAAGGATTTAATTGATATAAAATATTTATCTAAGGCATCTATTGAAACTTTAAATAAGTATACGAAAGAGGTTGTATCTAAGTTAGATAAGCTCTTGCCAGCAAAAGTTATAGAATGGGTGAAAACACAAACAATATAATTTTTAGTGATCTTAAATATATTGCGAATATTAGCATTATTAGGCCTTTTGCTATTATTTGAGTGCTGTAAAAATTGCTATTAATTTTATATAAAGCAATTGTGCGATAGTTAATTTTATATGATATAATAGACAAACGGGTATGAATAAAATTTTTAACAACAAAATAATTATTTCATTAATAATCGTTTCAATTTTCATAACTTCATGTAATCAGGTTAGTACTAAGACTCCTGGTGATACATCTGTTTATGGAATTTTCAAAGAAGGATTTAATGATGCAGAAAAGAGAGCTATCTATGTTTTAGGACCTCCTATAGGCCCAGGTTGGAATGGTCAGATAGGTCGCTTTGCAAGTGAAAGAGTAAAGGAAATAAATAATTCAGATGACTATTTTGCAATTTATTTAGAAGTTGCAACCATGTCAACAATTTTAGACTATATAACTAAAGAAATTAATGATAATAAAGAAAAAATCGGTGGATTTGTTCTTGCACCAGGTGATTTGGACTTTGACCCTATCTATCTAAAGTTATATTCTATGAATATACCTTATGCAATATTTAATGATAGAAGCGATAGTGATAATAAAAAGCACGCCATGGTTAATATACTGGAAGACGACGAGCAATGTGGTGCAGCCTGTGCATATTGGATGCAACTTAGAGGACTTAATGTAAATACAACATTTGCTGCAATTTATAATTCTGAAGATGGAAGATCTATGGCCATGCTTAATGGATTTAAGAAGTTTCTCCTAGGCGAACTTGACTATATAGATATACGATATAAGGAAGTCTACCATGTTAATAATCCATGGACTGAAACTCAAGTAGAAAGATTGTTTTCTAAATTCTCTAATAATTCACGCATGTCATTTGAAAATGCTAACCGTTTCGCAGTTTCACACACACTTACTTTTGCCAATAGTGCCACAAGATATACAGGCCAAATGCTTTTATTTTCAACATGTGATGACTACAGCCTAGGATTTTTATATGGTCTTAACAAATATCAACATAATCCAGATACTCTTACAACATTTGACAACTGTTACTTCGGTATTGCATCAGTTGGTGGTATGCAAGAATATATGACCAAAATTGATTCTGTAAGAATGCCGCTTCTTGACCTTACAAAAAGAGTTGACGATATGATGACCGTATATTCATCACCAAATAATATTAATTATGCAATCGACTATTTAATTATGCAATTACAAAAATATAAAGAAGAGACGGGTGAAGATCTAACAAGTGACGCTATAGAAAATCTTGAAGGTAATGAAAAAAAGTATGGGACTGCAATTGTCGATACTGCAAACTATGATTTGTTTATAGGTTACGATGGTGGCTATCCTGGTTGGCGAGTTAATTATTAATATGAGTAGAGGACATAAAGAAAAATTGATAGTTGTTCGTGGTGCAGGAGACCTAGCCAGTGGAATAATTTGGACATTACATAAAGCTGGCTATAGAGTTTGTGCGCTTGATATATCTTCTCCATCAGCAATTAGGAGAACTGTTAGCTATTGCGAGGCAGTTTATGATAAGAAAGTTACAATAGATTCAGCAACATGTGAACTTGTACCAAATATTAATAGAGCGATAGAAATTATGAACAACAATAATATAGCTTTAATGATAGATGAGGATGGATCTAGTATTGATGAATTGCATCCAGATGTGGTAGTAGATGCAATCATTGCCAAGAAAAATTTAGGAACACGTAAAGATATGGCAAAGCTTGTAATTGGTGTGGGTCCAGGTTTTACAGCTCAGGTAGACTGTCATTATGCAATAGAAACAATGAGAGGCCATGACCTTGGAA
>CAMJPD010000088.1 GCA_946407765.1 uncultured Lachnospiraceae bacterium | reverse complement strand
CATAAGCAGTAATCCTACTGATATGCGTAACGGACGTGATGGCCTGGCAGGCATAGTACGTGAAGTGATGGGGCATAATCCTAAGTGCTATGACGAGGCATTCATATTCTACTCGAAGGATTACAGGAAGGTGAAGATTCTGCACTATGACCTCAATGGATATGTATTGTATCAGAAGTGGTTTGATAATGGTAAATTCTTGAAACCCGAGTTCACAAAGATGCAGCGTAGCCATGAGATAAGTCGTGAGACCTTGATACTTCTTCTGTCTACTGCAATACAGACAAAGATAGCAATATAATAATGAATAAGATATATACTCTAGATGACAACGGTGAGTTCATGGCAGACTTGAAAGCCATGCATGAGGAAATGCTTCTGATGAAAAGGCGCCTGGAGTGTGACGAGATCACTCCTGACGAGTGGAAACAGTGGCACTCCGGATACAGAGCAAGTCTTGACGAGATCAAGGAGGCTGTTTCCAGGATGCATGACGAGCTTTCTCTGAGAAATGCTGATTTAGAGCGTCAGAAACGCGAGAGAGCCGCAGAGCTGAATATGTCATTTGACGAGTACGAAAATTATCTTAAGTCATTGATAATCAGTTAGTTGTATTAATATTTATTAACTGGAAATATTTGCGTAAGTCATTGATTTTTAGTACCTTTGCAGTATGATTACAGGAGATAACATGGACAAGAGAATGCGCTTCCTGGAGATGGAAGTGGTCCGGCTCAATAACAGACTTGCGAGCCGGGACGAGTATGTCTCTTTCCTTGAGTCAGAACTGAAATCAGTGGAGAGTGAGCATGCTGAGGAACTGGCTCTGAAGGATGAGTTCATTGCCGGTCAGGCAGAGACCATATCCAACCTGCGCAAGGAAAAGGAAGATGCAATGGAGGATGCTGCTGATGCAAGAAAGGAACTTGGCGAAGCACGGGCTGTCATCCTCTCCCTGCAGGGTATGATTATAGAATCCAATGCTGATAAGAACCAGTTGGAGAAAGAGAACGAGGACAAGCAGAAGCTGACAGAGCTTGCATCCAAGGCAAAGATGGATTTCAAGGACATTGTCAATCTTCTCCAGAACCGCATATTCAACACTAACAGCGACAGGACAAGATACCTGAATGGTGCCATTGACCTGAACGACCCGCTGATAAGCGAGATGGGCTTTGAGGCTATTATCCAGGAAGTGCTTCGCCAGACTGACGAGATTATTGGGCAGGAAGGTGGCAATGCTGATAAAGAAAATAAAGAACGTCCTAAATATCAGAAGAAGCCTAAGAAGAACCAGGTTGGCAAGTCCAAGAAGCATCATGTATTCACGAAAGAAATTCTTCAAAGACTCGGCATGGACACCTCAAATCTGCCGGAAGGCTCAAAGCTCATACACAGAAAGGACAAGGTGAGCGGCGAGGATGTTTGGACGGTAGTCCTTCTGCATTATCAAGGCCCGAAGACGCTTAGGACGGAGCAGGAGATTGGGAGATTCAATGTTCCCAAGAATGATCCCATGTGCAGCAAGCATCCTCAGAGCATTATCAAGGGTAATCCTGTTATGCCTAGTCTGGCGAGCTTCTATCTTAATTCGAAGTTTGGCTATTCCCTGAGTGAGAACAGGATTATTGAGATGTTGACGGAGTCCGGGGCAGACATCCCCCAGTCGACATTGAATAAGTGGATGCATGAGATCATGGCACTGATGCGTGAGCGTCTTCAGAGTCGTATGCTGGAAGTTGTAAAACTGTCCTACTTTACCCAGAACGATGAGGTGCGTGTCCTTGTTCGCTCAAGGAAGGATAAGGACAGTGACTTTGAATATCATGTAGAGTACATACATGGCTGCTTGTCTCCTGAGATGAAGATGGTGGTTATGCTCTATGACGAGGGAACCCGTGGGCATTCCGTACCTGAAGAGATGATTTTCCGTAATTCAAATATCAGGTGCTTTATCGCTGATAGGCTGAGTGCATATACCACAATAGTAAAGGATCTGGAAGAATACAATCTTGTTCGTGCCTGCTGCTATTTTCATGGCCGTCATTATTGGTGTGACGCTTATGTTTCAGACAGCAGGGCATTGCCAGTGATCAACCTTATTAATTCTTTGTTCCTTGTTGACAAGCAGGCCAAGGATGAGAATATGGACAAGTGGCAAAGGCTGACGCTTCGGTTGAAATACAGTGAGCCTATCGTAAGAAAGCTGTTCAAGCTACTTCACCAGATGAAAGCAAACATAGATGATTACGGCAGCCTGATGAAAAGGGCCATCAACTATATGCTGGATGATGAAAAAGGCTTCAAGGCTTTCCTTACAGATGGTGCAATTGAACTCTCGAATAATGCTGCTGAGCGTATGTTCAGGCATATAGCCATGGGCCGTCGCAACTGGTTGCACATAGGTAGCCATATGGCAGCTCAGAATGTAGCCTTCATGTATTCGCTGTATGAGAGCTGCAGGCTCAACAATATTAATTTCGGAAAATATCTGAACGACATCCTTACACGTATGATGAAGGGTGATACCAATTATATGGCAATGCTTCCCTGTAACTATGTAGCCCAGGAGCATGAGGATGAATTAAAGGTAAAAGAGTGTGCCTGACACTTACAAACCAGGAAAAAAAAATCCAAACTGAAAATTTTTAAAATAGTCATTCTCGTAACTCGTTGAAAAGCAGGGGTACGCTAGAATGGTGGTTTACATTTGGTTGAGATAAAATAATTTTCTAATTTTGCGCAAGATTTTATTCATTAAAGTTAAGCGCAATATGGAAATA
>CAMJPD010000087.1 GCA_946407765.1 uncultured Lachnospiraceae bacterium | reverse complement strand
AACTCAGTTATTCCTGTGAGTTTTGACCTCTCTTCATCAGTTAACATTCTCTCGAATGAGAATGAAGCTTGACTAAACGGAATACCACCCTTATTAGTTGCTTTCTTCAAAGTAATCTTTGTCACTACTTGCGATAGTTTTCTTGCCTTAAACATTTGACTTTGCACATACTTTGTAAAGTTTTGAATAGAACCTGTTGGCAACAATAAGAGTGATGGGAATATTTGGTTCTCAAATATCATATAGATGGCTCGCTTATTTTTGCAGGCCTTACCATTTCCAGTTAATGCAGTGTTGTATTGGTTATATTTACACTTATTACAATCACCAAACTTTATGCCGTTTAACCCATCGTTTGAGTAGCAAACGGGTGGACGGTTCTCTCCATCATATTGCTTGTCAAAATAAGAGTATGCTGGATGATTGTAGATAATTACCACGCGTAATTCTTTGATAGTATCAGGGTTCTCGGAATCTCCTGTGTCTATTTCAAATGATGTCGCTCCACCTGAAGGAATCTTAACCCTTGGTAATGTTATGTTTAATCCTTGTGCTTCATCTGCAAAAGATGAATTCATTAAATCAGTGCTCGCTACGATAGCGAATGGTTTGTCATTAACCTTTGTTACTTCGTTACTCATAAACTTTTAAATCTCCTTCTTTAAATTATGATTTTCTGATACCAACATTTACTTTGGTGTAAATGTTTAACAATTCTTCAGGCAAGAATGGTGGTCTCTCACATCCATTCGCCTCATTAAATTCTTTCACCCAAGATGCCAGAGTGTTAGCATTTACTTGTTCAGTGATAAGGTTTCCACAGTCATTATCACGGAGCGCCTTAAGGAACTCAGGCTTTCTTTCTGCAATAGGTGAGGCAAATAATCTCGATTTCAAATAATATGTATTTGAGTTGCGAGTAAATTTGTCTACCTCAGCATTAGTCATTGCTTCAGTTAACTTAGCATCCACAGATTCAATTTCAGCATTTAGTGCTTTAATTTTTGCATCAAGTTCTTCTTTTTCTGCTTTTAAAGCTGATAGTTCATCTGCAAGTTCAAATATTTTTTCATTCATTGGTTTGTACCTCCTTATATCTATACGAAGAATCCGTCATTTTTGATTAATCCATTGTTTTTATGCCTTTTTTAAAGTCATCAACAAGAGTCTTAGCTAAATCAATCTTATTTCTTAATGCTCGGAGTACTTTTCTATCAACAGTGTTTTTTGCTACTAAATAGATATAATGGCAATTGTTAGTTTGTCCTGCCCTATGTATTCTTGATTTACACTGCTCGAAATTTGCCATTGAGTAATCCATAGAGTAAAACACCATAGTGCTTGCAGCCGTTAGTGTGATTCCAAGACCACAAGTTGCAATTTGGCCCACAAATACCTTACATTCTGGATTCTCTTGAAAATTCTTAATTTCAGCATCACGGTCTTTAACATTGCCCCTTACTACTGCATATTGTATTTTTTTAAGTGAAAGCATATCCTCAATAGCATCAAGTTCTTTGTTAAATCTTGCTATGATTACCAGTTTTTTATCTTCTTGTTTCATTGCATCAACAATATCAATTAGTGCTTCCATCTTCGCCGTACTAACATTTGAGTAACTTGTATCATCATCATTTGGTATGTAGCCACCTGTAGCCTGCGAAAGTCTTAATATCTTTGTTAATACATTAGTAACTGTAAGTTCCTTATCATCTTCAAATTTCGCAAACATCTCATCTTCAAGCTGTTTGTAAATTTTTAATGCTTGTGGCTCTAAATCTATAGCACGGACTTCTTCAGTAATTGGTGGCAAATCTAAGCATTCATCTTTTCTTACACGATATGAAATTGACATAAATCTATTTTGAAAGTCATCTGTTAGTGCTTTTTTAAATATAGGTGTGTGTAAGCCATAACCACCCATAGTAAAATAATAATTTCGCCACTTATAGAACGAGTCACCAAATATTGATCTATCTACAAATCTATATTGGCTGAATATGTCAATTTCCTTATTTGTAATTACAGTTCCTGTAAGCAAAAGTTTATATTTAGCAAAATCTCCGAGTGTATGCATAGCTTTTGACTGCTTACTACGATTATCTTTTAGCTTGTGTCCTTCATCGGCTATTATTAAATCTGCATTAAAACCTAATAGTTCTTTTTCCATTCGCCATGCTGACTCATAATTAATAACGGCAATTTTCAGTTTTTCTGATTTTTTTAGTTCATTCAATAGTTTTATTTTATTTTGTGTAGAGCCTTTAAGAATTACTATGTCATATGCGAAACTAGCAAACTTAGATAGCTCATCTTCCCAAACACCAAGAATTGATAAAGGGGCAACTATAAGAACCCTATCTATTTTGTCATTTCTATATAGCGAACCCATAACCATAATGCTAGTTAGACTTTTGCCCGTTCCCATTTCCATCAAAAATGCAAATCCATGATGATTTAGATTAAAACTATTTACTGCTAAAGAAGCTCCTGTTAGCTGATGATTAAATGGTTTGACTTTTATGACATCTAATAAATCATTCATCTACAGCCACACTTTCATACGACCTATCAAGTTCGTTTTTCCGAGCCATTAGCAAAGCTCTTAAATAGTCAATGCCTTTTATCACGAACTCCAATATCACATATTCTTTTGTCTTATCTTTTGATACCATACCTACTCCTTTACTTCTTCAATTTGAATCTTGTCAATTTTTTTAGATGGATTGAGAACTATTACTTCGCAAAAATCTCCAAACATCCACTTCATTATTCGCTCTCTTATTTTTAAATGTTTGTTTTCAGTAATCTGTTCTCTTCCATC
>CAMJPD010000086.1 GCA_946407765.1 uncultured Lachnospiraceae bacterium | reverse complement strand
GTATCATTGGCAATGATGACATCGGCATAGTGAACAACATCACCAGCATCATCTCAAAAGAGGAAAAGATAATGATGCGCAGCATAAACATCGACAGTAATGATGGTCTCTTCAGTGGCACCCTCTCAGTAAATGTAGAAGACACCCAGCGTCTGGAAGCATTGATAAAGAAACTGAGGACAGTGAAGGGAGTGAAGCAAGTGACGAGAGTATAGTGTACCTTTCATTTAATAATCAAAGGAGGAATGAGTAAAATGTTTGCTTTCATTAAAAACATGTTCATCAAAAAGAACAGGTTAACTCCCCAAGAAATGGTGACTTTGGGATATTTGGAAGATTTAAAGGGCACTTATAAAAGTTTGTCTGATAGAATAAATGCAGACACAATGGACATTATAAGTGTGAAGTGTTATTTTAAGCATATTCCGATAAGGGGGAAGAATGCAGGCTGGACAGATGAAATATATAATTTGGCAGACAAATGCCATATTATGTTATACGACTACTGCAAGAAAAAACATTACATACATTCAGATGCAAGCTACAATGATTACCTAAGCGGTATCTTGTTTAATGAATAGTCTAGAAACTGAGAACTGTGAAGGGAGTGAAGGGAGTGAAGCAAGTGACACGTGTGTAATATTTCCGCCCCTTAGTAGTTCTTAGACCAGCCAAGAGGCAAAGGAAGGAACATTTCCGCCCCTTAGTAAGGGGAGGTCGGAGGGGATTGTAATAAATTGTAATAATAAAATACAATATGTTGAAACTGATTATATGCATAATATTTGCGCTTTTCATAATATTTATACTTCTAGTTACATTATTATGTATACTCCTTGATCGGAGCTTTAAAGCAAGAGAAGATCCTGAGATACTTGAGAAATGGAAAAAACAGGATAAAGCAGATTAGTGTATAAGCAGGCAAGAATGTCTGGCAATACGAATATAGACCTTTGTTATATAAATACAGAATACGGTAAAGAATTTGTCCTTAAAGAGTTCGAGATAATAGTTGCTCTTCACAAGCCAGCTTTTATTAAAAAGGTAAAAGCAGTTCTCACTTATGACGACTCTGACATGGATGATGGGAAAAAGTGCTTGGTTGTAGCTGTTGAGGTTTATATGGAGACAAAGGACAGTTACACCTATGTTCCTTGGGTTGCAGATGCTGATAGTTATAAGAGCAATGAAGAAAGAGAGAAGATAAAAGAGGAACTTGAAGAAAACCTTATTAATACACTTCGAGAAGACCTTGATGAAGACTACACAATGAACTATTGGGTAGGAAGAGACATAAAGAAAGAGACTTGGGTGAAGAAAGGAGATTAAAAGTTTAAATCAATTTTCTCCATGCGGCAGGACTACTGATATCCTTTTATTATCACTTTCTGAGAGCACGGTTACATATCTGCCCCGTAGCCCACTTTACCTTTACCTTTATTTCAGCCAACCTTGGTGTGGGAACTTTTTTATATCTAGAACCATTTTCACTTCTATCGGCGATACCTCAACTCTATAATGAGTCTACAAGCCAACGTCTAACCCTTACCTGTTTACCCTCAGGGTGAATCTGAGCAGTTGACATACCCAGGAAGTGATGCAAATATACACTTTATTTATATATATAGAAAGAGTCTATGTGTTAAAAATGAATGTTTTAACAAAACTTTGCATGGGTTTAGCTTTCCAGCTTCTAATACCACTCATGATAATACCCATCAGCTTCAGAATCAATTATTCTTTTCTTTGGCATCATTCTTGTCTGTACCTTTATGAATAGTTTTTTCAAATTTTTATAGTTATAGGATAGATAGCAACTTGGTATATGACTGTTTTTACAACCACTGCATTCCCCCCAAAATAAGGCTGTCCAATAAAATAGTTTTTCTTCTAAAGGAGAAACCCTCCTGCGAAATTTAATCCAAGCATCTTCTACCCAGGTATTGTTACGATCTATATAAAGCATATAATGCTGGTGACGAATCCACTTCTTTATTGTTTCTAAATTTTCTAAACTATACTCAATGTTACCATCTTGGCATATAGCATTAAATAAGCCGCGCAAATTTCTTTTGAAAGTAGAGGCAGCATCAAAATCTTTAATATCATCAAAACAAATATATCTTTTTGAAAACAAAGTTTCACTTGACTCTCCTTTAACATATTGATATAGTTTGGCAAAAGTACTATCATTATACTTATGATACCCTTCTGGAAAAAGATTTAAAAAAGCTTCATTGTTTGTTTCTAGTTCATCTGCAATGGTTTTCCAAAAAACACAGTCTTTTCTCTTTCTGATAGGTCAGTTTCTACAATATCAAATCCATAAGAGAAACTTCTTTGAACACACCTTTTAGAATTATCATATAATAACTCCCAATTATCAACTTTAGAAAGAAGTGCCTTGCAGCTATCTATAGCAATCTTCTTCTTTTTATGCTCAAGCCTACTGTAAATTACAGGCAGTCCCATAGCACTCATTTCCTCAAAACTCATTTCTTTTTCCATAGGTAGTATTTAAATTTAATTATTGTATAGTAGTTATGCAAAGATACTTATTATTTTTTACTACTAGTTTAAATCTCTTTATTATTTAACATAAAATAGACAATTAAGTAGATGGTGATTGTATAGAAAGGTATTGAGATTATAAAAATTTTTATATTTTTGTAAATACTTTGTTGTAGGTATGCAGGAGGGGAATAGGATGCCCACACCCCCACTTGACCTATATGCTATTTCGCAGAACCTTTGCTAGCTAAGATTTTTTCTTTATGAAAGCCTTCCTCTCTGCCATCATTTGGTTGGCTTCTTCTAGTGTCATAGGTTGCTGTTGCCAAAGTTCTACTTGCTAATATTCTACTTGTTTTTCTTGTCTTTCATTTCTATCATCTTGTGATTCCTTTCTGTTTGCTCTACCATAAAGCCTGGAGGCCAATTCTCCTCCTGCCAAGATTCTATCTCTTCTTGCAGTGTCATTATCTTTTGTTTTTCTTTTAACTTCATATTTATTTCATTTTGAATGTGTTGCCAAACCCGTTGTTATATATCCCTTTAATGGCTTCCTATATACAAACATATCATTCCAAGGAGGACAAGGGCAAGGTCAACAACCT
>CAMJPD010000085.1 GCA_946407765.1 uncultured Lachnospiraceae bacterium | reverse complement strand
ATATATTCCTGCTCAGGCAGATGCAAAAAGATATCTAACTAAAGTCATGTCAAAATTAAATGGTTATTTTTACGTAGGTGGTCACTCAAAGGGTGGAAATCTTGCAGTATATTCAGTTCTAAACTTAGACGAAAAACTTAGAAAGAAGGTTAAAAAAGTTTATAGTCTAGATGGGCCAAGTCTTAGAAAGGAAACTATACAGGATAAAAATTATAAAAAAATATTACCACTTGTAGAAAAATATGTTCCGCAAAGTTCTGTTGTAGGGATGATATTTGAGGAAACTAATAATTATAAAATAATTAAAAGCAATTCCATAGGAGTTCTTCAGCACTGCCCATTTTACTGGGAAGTAGTAAATGATAAATTAAAAATATTAAAAGATAGCGCATTTGATAGTAAAAATTTTAAGGTAGCAATTAATGCACTAGTAAATAGTTTAAGTGATGAGGAGCTAAAAATATTTGTAGATACTATCTACGGAATAATCGAGAGCACAAAATCAGATTCGGTTGAAGAAATGATTAAAGATGCCAGAAAGACCATCCCAAGGCTTTTTAAGTCGATAAGGAATTTAAACGAGGACCAAAAGAAAAACATCTCAAAAGTCGCAACTATTTTTATAAAAGAATCCCTCCATGATTTGCTCGGCAATATAAAGGATTTTAAGCTGCTAGATAGGCATGGTTTGCCCTTTTGATAGTAGACAAGATTTATAAAAAATAGTATTATATAGAAGCAGACATTTATGCCCGCTTTTTTTATGTATGGGCTTATGTCTAAATTAACTAAGAGGGAAAGTAAACATGTTTAAATTTAAAAGAATGCTCGCAATAATGATTGCATTAAGTATGGTCTTTACAAGCATTAATCCTGCATTTGCAAACAAAAGCATGCCTACAGAAGAAGTTGGTGAGGAAGTTCAGGGCGAGAAATCACAAACAAGTGATGAAGCATTAGAAGAATCATCTACAGAAGAATTACAAGAAGAATCAAAAGATTCAGTGAATGAAGAATCTATAAAAGAAGATTCTAATGTTGATGTTAGTAATGAAACAGTAGATGGCGAAGAAATAGATGAAGAAGAAACTGAATCATCAGAAATTGAAGAACCAGAAGATCCTGAAGATTATACTGATGAAGAAGTAGAAGAAGTTTCAGAAGAAGAAAATGACGAGGAAATAAAAAAAGAAGCTGAAGCAGAAGATACTACAGAAGAAAATGATAAAGAAGTAGTGGAAGAAACTGAGGCTGAAAATGATGTAGTGGCAGAAGAAACTGAGGAAAAAGATGACATTGTAAGTCTTGAAAATCTAGAAGTTAATGTAGACAGCGAGGAAAAAGTAGAAGAATTAGAAACAGCAGAAACAGTTTCTGATAAGCTTAGCGAGGCAAGTAATGATTTTTGGTTACTTACTTTAGTGGACAGTTTAAATAATGATTCTTATGAAGTTGAAATATATTGTTCAGAAGCTGTAACTACAGTAAAGGCAATAATGAAATATTTCAAGCAGCAGAATGCAGATTTAAAAAATACTTATCTTTATGTTGTAACAGATGAAAGTGGCAAGCAATATACTAATGATAATGATTCAATTATCATAAATAGAGATCAAACTTTAAGAGTTTCATATACAAGAGCAAGAAGATATCTTGTTAGAGGATTACTCGGCTCTACAACATTTGGCAGTCTTGCTCATATGGACGGCATCATTTGCTATAAAGATAATTATTTATATGTAGAATGTGACAAGCAAGTAAAACTTCCAAGAGGTGCAGAAGTAGATTTCAATAGCTTTTACTATGCATGGGGTGGTTTTTATACAGGACCTAATGGCACAGGTGATTTTATAAGATTCATTGAAGCTGATTGGGAAACAGACGGAACTATTTATGCATGGATGCAAGAGATAGAAAGAGACGTAGAACCACTTGATCCAAAAGAAGATGAGTGCGTAGTTTCTTATTATGATAAGTGGGGTTACTTCTATCATGATTACTGCAACAGAGGCATATATGATGTAGTTAAAAAAGGATCTACTGTACCATTTCCTGATCCAGGTGTTGAACCAGGATGGGAATTTAAGGGATGGTATTTAATTGATACATCTTATCCATCTGACTGGTGGATAGATGAAAGCAAACCATACAATGTAAATACTCCTGTAACTGAAGATTCATATTTTTGTGCATACTGGGAAAAAATACACTATCCAATAATATGGCACAGTGAAGAAGTAGAATTAAGAGATGTTCTATATGAAAACTATGGAACAAGAACATATGATCAAACAATCTCTCTTAACATGAGTGAACGTGACTTAGATCTTGGTCACGGTCAAGGTGACTGGTGGTTTGAATGGCCAGATGAATATACATTTGGAGGATTTTATAAGGATCCTGATTTTAAAGTTAGAATATTTGAAATCCCATCAGGAATAGAAGGGCCATATCATGTATATGTAAAGTGGGATATAATAAAAGTTGAAGTTGAATTCGTAGATAGAAATAAAGGCAGATGGACAGAAGAAATAGTTTATGGCACAAAAATTTCTGCACCAGAAGTTCCATATGAAGGTTTTAAACATTGGTACTTAGTATATTATATAGATGACTGTGGAAATACAGACGAGTCTCTTCCAGAATTACCATTTGATTTTAATACACCACTTACAAGTAGAAAATGGAAATTTGAATCTGTTTATGAAGATGATGTAATTCCAATTAGACTTTGTAATTTTAAATTTGAAACAGATTATGGAACAGCACCTTATGATGGTGAAGAAATCCATGTTAGAGTTGGAGAAAAACTTGTAAATCCAGGTAGGCCAACAGATATTGAAGGTGTAGTTGGAAAGAAATTTTCTCACTGGTACCAAAAAAAATATCTTGAAAATGATATGTCAGAATTTGCCATAAAATCAAGATTAACCCCATTTGATTTTAACCAAGTTGTTGACCAATATTTTTGGCGTGATGGCCTTGATCTATTATGGACTTTAAAAGCATATTGGGTAGACTGCGAACCAGGACAAGAAACAGAAGCAGAGACAACAGAAGCTGAGACAACTGAGGCTGAAACAACAGAAGCAGAAACAACAGAAGCTGAAACAACAGAAGCTGAAACAAC
>CAMJPD010000084.1 GCA_946407765.1 uncultured Lachnospiraceae bacterium | reverse complement strand
CAAAACAGTTCAGCAGCGTTTGTGAGTTCATCTATTTCTGGATAACTTGGTGCAATTCTTATACAGTTATCATTTGGATCAATTCCATAAGGGAATGCTGCTCCAACTTTTGTAAGTGTAACTCCTGCATTCTTACATCTTTCATAAACCTTTTTGGCAATATTATCTAATGTCCAGAAGGTTATAAAATATCCGCCAAGTGGCTTTGTCCAATTTGCAATTTTATAATCAGATAAATTCTTATCAAATATTTCTAGAACTTTTTCAAATTTTGGTCTTAGAAACTTTGCATGTTTTTTCATGTGTTCTATAGTATTTTGTTTATTTTTTAAGAATTTAATATGTCGTAACATATTTACTTTATCATAACTAATTATTGAAATTGTAAAATCTTTCTGTAAATTATCAAGATTTTTTTTACTTGTAATTAATGAAGATATTCCACCACCAGCAATTGTGATTTTCGAAGTCGAAGTAAATGAATACACCATATTTTCATTTTCTGTACCTTTAATACAGTCAAATATATTATATAATGTATCTTTTTTATCTTCATAAATATCATGAACAAAATATGCATTGTCCCATATTAAAACAAAATCTTTAGAAAGTGGTTTTAGTTTTGCTAGCCTCTTAACACATTCATCAGAATATGTTATGCCTAGTGGATTTTCATATTTTGGAACACACCACATTCCTTTAATGCTAGGATCTGTACTAACCAAGTGTTCTATTCTATCTATATCAAGTTTGCAGTCTATATAAGGAACCGATATCATTTTAATTCCCATATGTTCAGTCATTGCAAAATGTCTATCATAACCAGGAGAAGGACATATAAACTTAACCTCATCAAGATCTTTCCAAGGTTTACAACCATTAAGTCCATACAATAATGCATTAGTAAGTAAATTATATTCTAGATTAAGTGATGAAGATCCACCAACCATTACCATATCTTCATCAACATCAAGAAGTTCAGCAAAATATCTCTTGGCTTCATCTATTCCATATAAATCGCCATAATTTCTTGTATCTATACCATCTTCAGCAATAAAATTTGATTTTGAATTAATTATGTCAAATATTTCATTAGATACATTAAGCTGAGGACTACTTGGCTTTCCTCTTGACATATCAAGCTTAAGATTTTTTTTACAAAAATCCTCATAAATAGTTAAAAGAGATTCTCTCTCTTTTAACAATTCATCTTTGGACATTTCAGAATAACTTTTCATTTATTAATAATTTAATTCTTATTTCTTTCTTCTAATGCTGAAACAGAGAGTGCACAAGCACAATCTCCAGTTATATTAACTACTGTTCTTCCCATATCAAATATTCTATCAATTCCAAGAACAAGTGCAATACCCTCAACTGGAAGACCAACAGCTTGG
Source organism: uncultured Lachnospiraceae bacterium (assembly GCA_946407765.1). Lineage (GTDB taxonomy): Bacteria > Bacillota > Clostridia > Lachnospirales > Lachnospiraceae > UBA3633. Next base: position 1,778 of record CAMJPD010000084.1, on the reverse strand, counting down.
AGAACCATTGCAAGCATTACAACACCAGCTCCTGCAACGCCAGCAGTTCCTATAGATGCAATTGTTGCAGTTATAACAACTGTTGCAAGTTGTTCTATACTAAGATTAATTCCATAACACTGTGCAATAAATACTGTACATACTGCTTGGTATATAGCAGTTCCATCCATATTTATAGTAGCACCAAGTGGAAGTGTAAATGCAGCTATTTCTTTTTTAGCACCAAGTGCCTCAGTGCATTTAATAGAAACAGGAAGTGTTCCAACAGATGAACAAGTAGAAAATGCAAGTACGGCAGCTGGCGCAACTCCTTTGAAGAATTGAATTGGTGAAATCTTAGCAAATACAGCTGCAAGTGTAGAATAAGTAAGTATGCTGTGAATAAGATATGATAGATAAGCAATACCAATAATTTTAGCAAGACTTCCTAATATTTCAGGACCATTAGATGCAACTACTGGTGATATTAAACAGAAAACACCAATAGGAGAAAATCTAATTATCATATCCATTATTTCTATAAATACATCATTTGCAGATATAATTACTTCTATAAATGGCTTTGCTTTATCACCTGTAAGTATAATTGCAAATCCAATAAATATAGAAATTACAATTATTTGAAGCATATTTGAATTTAAGAATGGAGAAACTATATTAACAGGAAAGAAGTCTGCAATAACTTGCATTATATTTTTAGCTTCCTTTGCCTGGTAACTTAAATCAGAAGTCTCAAGAATTGGGAAAGTATTTTTAAATAAACTTGCAATCGTTACACCAATAATTAGGGCAATGCAAGTTGTAACAAGATAAAAACATATAGTTTTAATACCTATGCTCCATACTTGTTTAATGTCAGTTAAACTTATAATTCCACATACAATAGAAAGAAATACTATAGGGATAACTATGAATTTTAATAAATTAAGAAATACATCACCTATTGGTTTTATATAAGTTGCTAGAACATTATATGCATTGCCAGCTTCAAGATTAAATATATTATCTATAGCTCCACCTTTCATACATATGAGACCAAGTATTATACCAAGTCCAAGGCCTATAAAAATTTTAATAGGTAAAGCAATTTTTTCCTTTTTCATAATCTCTCCTTTTATAGTAATTATAGCAAATGACTAAACTTATATCAAAAAAGCATAAATTATATAAGTAAAAATTAATTACTTATAGTCTTAATATGTTTACTAAGATATTTAATTGTATCTATTATTGCATATACAAATATAGAAACAATCAAAGTTCCAGCAAGACCCATATAGACTTTTTCTCTTGTTGAGGCAAATGAAGTATTTTGTATATAAAGGAATATATAAAAGTGATTTAAGAATATAATCATACTGAATTTACCAAGAAGTCTAGTAAATAAACAATCAGGTATTATAAATTTCTTCATGGACATCTGAATTACTATTAGAATCAAGAATATAACAGGAAGGAAAAAGTAATAATCATCATTTGAGTATTTGAATACATAATAAAATACAGCAACATAACTTAATATTACAAATAAAGACTCTATAATATAATGATTCAGTTTATCTTTAATTATGAGATGAATTTCATATCCAAAAAATCCAAGACTAATTGATCCTATAGCACGAAGTAATCCTTTATAACCAAAAGGTGTCCACTCATCAGGGCCCCATATATGACCTGTAGAAATATAAATATAATAATAAATTATTAGGAAAATTAATACTAAGAATCTAAAAAAGCTATGTTTAAACTTAACTCCAAGTGGAACAAGTATTATAAAA
>CAMJPD010000083.1 GCA_946407765.1 uncultured Lachnospiraceae bacterium | reverse complement strand
TCAATAGCAGCAACAGAAGATGGCGGCTATATAGTAGGAGGATATTATAATAGCTCAAGTATGCAATTAGGAGACTATACATTAACTAATAAAGGAAACTATGATACTTTTATAGCAAAATATAAACCTAAAGAAGTACCAGAAGTAGTATATAAAGATGCAAAGCAAATAGGAGGAATAAATGCAGAATATTTAACTTCAATAGCAGCAACAGAAGATGGAGGCTATATAGTAGGAGGAGAATTTACAAGCTTAAGTATGCAAGTAGGAGAATATACATTAACTAATAAAGGAAGGTATGATGCGTTTTTAGTAAAATATGATAGAAATAATGAAGTAGAATGGACAAGTTCATTTGGAGGAACTAGTGATGAATATTTAGAATCAATAGCAGTAACAGAAGATGGAGGCTATATAGTAGGAGGCAGGTTCTATAGCTCAAGCATGCAAGTAGGAGACTATACATTAACTAGAAATGGTAGTTATTGTGATGCGTTTCTAGTTAAATATGATATTAATAATGAAGTAGAATGGGCAAATTCATTTGGAGGAACATATAGTGAACATTTAACTTCAATAGAAGAAACAGAAGATGGAGGCTATATAGTAGGAGGATATTTTGATAGCTCAAGTATGCAAGTAGGAGAATATACATTAACTAATAAAGGAGATGAAGATGCGTATCTAGTAAAATATGATAGAAATAATGAAGTAGAATGGGCAAGTTCATTTGGCGGAACAAGTGACGAAAGATTAAAATCAATAGCAGAAACAGAAGATGGAGGCTATATAGTAGGAGGCTGGTTTGAAAGCTCAAGTATGCAAGTAGGAGACTATACATTAACTAATAAAGGTAACAATGATGATTTTTTAGTAAAATATGGTAGAAATAATGAAGTAGAATGGGCAAGCTCTTTTGGTGGAACAAGTGCTGATTCAATAGAATCAATAGCAGTAACAGAAGATGGAGGCTATATAGTCGGAGGAAATTTTGAAAGCCCAAGTATGCAAGTAGGAGACTATACATTAACTAGAAAGGGTGGTACTGATGCATTTTTGATAAAATATAACGGAAATAATGAAGTAGAATGGGCAAATTCATTTGGAGGAACTAATGATGATTATTTACAATCAATAGCAGGAACAGAAGATGGAGGCTATATAGTAGGAGGAGATTTCTATAGCTCAAGCATGCAAGTAGGAGACTATACATTAACTAGAAATGGTAGTTATTGTGATGCGTTTCTAGTTAAATATGATATTAATAATGAAGTAGAATGGGCAAATTCATTTGGAGGAACTGATCTTGATTACTTAAACTCAATAGCAGAAACAGAAGATGGAGGCTATATAGTAGGAGGCTGGTTTGAAAGCTCAAGTATGCAAGTAGGAGACTATACACTAACTAATAAAGGCAGTAATGATGCGTTTCTAGTAAAATTAAATGCTTACATGGGTGCGAAAGAACAAGAAGAAATAACTTTTGAAAATCAAAGAAAAGAATATAAGATAACAACAGATGTAAAAGAAATAGATGGAATTAAAGGAGGATCTATTTCTGGAGAAGATAAATTATCATACGAAAAAGTTAAATATGGAGATACCTCAATTAAGCCAATTATAATGACTCCTGATGCAAATTATGAAATTATAGGGATTACTGTAAATGGAAAAGAATATCCATACACGACATTGACAGATGGATCATACCAAATGCCTCAATTTGCAAATATGACAGAAGATAAACATGTAGTAGTAACATATTCTCTAAGAGATAATAAAATTACGATTAATAAAGTAGATGGAAATTCAGGAGAGAAGATTCCAAATGTAGAATTTAAACTAGATCAAATAGACGAAAGAACAGATCCAGTAAATAGTGATATTTTTGGAAACTTAACTGAAAATGGAATAATTTATTATACACCAGATACAGAAAATGAAGTGACAGCAACTACTCTTGGACAACTGGTAAATAATGGAACATATTATTTCGTAGAAAAAGAAGGGACTTTAGTTCCAACAAATAGTAAAACATATCAAACAGAAAACTCTTTAGGGACAACTGGGGTACAAAATAGTGTTGCTAATTCATATATGAAAATAGATTTAACAGGTCTTCAAGGAAATTATATTGCGATAGTAAATGCTAGAGTATCAAGTGAATCTTCAGATCGTGGATTTGTAACCATAACTAATAATATAACTGCTCCTTTATATAGTGATTCAAATGGAAGATTCGTTTATATATCAGGAACTGTTGCTAACAAAGATTATCAATCAACAGGAATGCAAGGAGGAAATACATATTATCTACACTTAGGATATAGAAAAGATGGTAGTATAGATACCAATGAAGATCAAGTTGTGATTAAAAGTGTTAAAGTTTATAAAGCAAACGAAGAAAGACATAACTTTATTGATAATAATGGAGTATATGAGTCTTCGAATGCAGGAAAAGACAATAGAGAGTGCAATTCATATATACCAATAGATTTAACAAATTACACTGGTAAATATAATATTAATGTAAATGCTGAAATTTCAACACAGAGTGGAGATTATGGATATGTAACAATAAACAAAGAACAAACAGCACCAAGTTATAGTACTCAAGATGGTAGATTTGTTTATATTACAGGAGAACAATCAGCTCAAAACTATATATATGAACTGGATGGAGGCTATCAATATTATTTACATCTAGGATATTATAAAGATGGGACGAATAATACTTCTGGTGAGGATGTATTTAAAGTAAATAGTGTAAATGTAACTTTAAGCGATTCTGAATTATACCATACATCAGTAACAACTAACTCAGAGGGTCAAGCTATAACTCAAATACCATTTGGTAAATATAGTATTACAGAAGTAAATACACTAGAAGGATATAAACCATTAGAAGAACCAGTTATTATTGAATTTAGAGGAACTGATGGAGCTCCACATGAATTTACAATTGAAAATGAGAAGAAAGCAAAACTTATAGTTCACCACTACATAAAAGGAACAAACACAAAACTAGCGGACGATGAAGAACATTATGGAGACATAGATGAGAACTATACAACATCTCCTAATATGAATATAGAAGGGTATTCTTTAGAAAAGGATAATGATGATGGATATGTTTTACCAACTAATGCAACAGGCCAATATAGAGCAGAAGATACAATAGTTACATACTATTATGTTC
>CAMJPD010000082.1 GCA_946407765.1 uncultured Lachnospiraceae bacterium | reverse complement strand
TTTGAATGGAGTAAAAGGCTATATCATAACCAGCAAGTTAAATGGCAAAAGTATATTTCTTCCAGCTTGTGGTGTATTTTATTCAAATGAGCAGCAACTCATGAATACTGATGGACACTATTGGCTGTCAACATCAGAAGCGAATAACGCTTTTTATGCTGACTACCTTATATTTAGCTCTAAAAGTCACGAAACTTGCCATAAATCAGAACTTTTCCAAGACGATAACGGTCGAGACCATGGTAGAGCAATTCGTCCTGTTTTTACTAGAAAGAATGAGGCAAAATGAGCTGAATGAGTCTAAAAAAGAGATGCCTGTACTTTACACAAACTCTGTAAGTCGCTGATATTCAGTGTCGTCTAACCGCCGCGCAGGCTGCTGTCGAAAGTGAATAACTCTTATATTTCTGAGATAATTAAAAAAGCAAGCACTTGGTAATAAGGTGCTTGCTTTTTTTTCTTTTTACGTTTCAATATACTTGTATTGATTAGAACTACATTTTGGCATGCAATACAGCAAATATCTTATTTTATGTTAATAGCATGCACATTCTGCAAGAAAAACGTGCAAAATGAACGTAAAGTAATTCGAAATAATTAACTTTACAAACATAATAAATGAGACATACTTTAACTGTTGTTGAATAGAAAGGTAAATGCGAAATAAAATAATTATATTCACTCTTTGTTTTGTGGTCTTTGTTTCTAATTTAAGAGCGCAACAGATTCAAATTAAGCAGCGATTTGAATCTGCATACAAAGAAATTGTAGCTATGCTTGAAGACAAGAAACCAATGTCTATTAAAAGGAGTGTGTTTCTAGCTGAATGGGCGTATTTGGATGGGAAACTAGATTATGAGCAAGATTTTTGTGAACCTTTACAAAGAGGGGCACAGTACATGAGGAGACTAATCACTGCAAATAAGTGGGAAAAATATAAGACTGCAAAACAGATTGCAATCTGTACATTCTTCTTTCAATCATTATCAGGGAATAACAATACTATGTTTTCTTATGATTTTAGTAATGAGTATCCTGACGAAGATTGGCATCATCAATTAGTATCAAGAACCCTAAAGACGCATAAAGGACAATGCCGTTCACTCCCATGGGCTTTCAAGTTATATGCCGAAGAACTTGGAGCAAAAGCTTATATAGCACATGCCCCACGACATTGTTTTGTTATGTATAAGGATGAAGATAACTTGTTTCCTGAAGATTGGGTGAATGTTGAGGTTACTGCTCAACAGTATCAACCTACTTGGGGTATCAAAGAACATTTTGAGATAAAAGACTCTGCTATTATTGCCAGGACTTACCTTTCTCCATTAACAGATAAAGAAACCGTTGCCTGTCAATTAAGTGACTTGGCTTTAGCATATTATCATAAGTTTCTGCGTTATGATGAGTTTACATTAAAATGTGTAGATGCTTCTTTGAAATACTATCCAATGAATCCTAATGCGATAATTACTAAAGGTAAATCTTTAGATGCTCTTCTACAGAGACATCTTGAACAGAATGGACATCTTCGAGATGAATATACTGATGAGATTGATGCTCAATCTAAGCAATGCCTACAAGATTTAAGAGCTACTCATTGGACTCAAGAAACGGAGGCACTACGGAGTAAGTGGAAGCAAAGTCCAGAAGACATAGAGAGAATCCGAAAGAATGTACAAATCATAAAATAAGATTATTATGAATAGATTTAAGAAAATTTTAATAGCAGTTGCTATTTCATTGTTAACAATAAATGCAAATGCATGGCCTTGGATGTCACCGTATGCATATTGTTTCGGAAATCCCGTCAAGTTTATTGATCCAGACGGACGAGAAGTTCATCCTGCTGATAATAATGCATATGTTATGCTGCTTAATACAATTTCTCCAGATGACAGAGAATATGTGGTTTTAAATGAAAGTGGCAATATTGATTTGGCGACTATGCAATCTCATAATAGTGAAAGTCAAAATTATGCAGAACTAGTGGACTTGGTGTCTTCAGACATAACTTACAATATCTATGTTCAAACCGATTATTCCTACAAGGACAATGTTGGAAATATAAGTAGCGGCAGTTTATCATATTCTGCACCTGATATTGAATTTGCAGATCCTAATTTTATGTCTCCATCTGGTCTTACTACAGGAGAAGCCGGGAAATATGGTATAACATTACTGCCTGGTCAAGGAATGAGTGGTGTGAATTCACCTACTCATGATGCCCATACATATATACATCCTTCTTTATCTCCTATAGGTAAAGCGGAAGCGTTAAGTCATGAGTTATATGGTCATGGGTCTTTGTACAATCAATATAGAGATAGACGAGTTTCTGGACACGACTATAGAAATACAAGTAGAGACCACAATAATATATTAAGAAATAATATTAAAAGGGCTAGAATGGAAACAGTTTCATATTTCAAGTAATATATGGGAAGATTAAAAATACTATTAGTGTTATTAATGATAACATCACAATCTTTATTTGCTTTTGATACAAAAATAGACACCATAGTGGTAAACTATGATACTTGCCAAGTGCATCAAATTGTTGTCACTATTTACAACAACAATAGCGAAACCTTGTGGATATGGTATGACCATAAAGACTATGGTAAAGATTACCGAAAGGCCATAAAGTATTATCTAATGAAGCGAAAGGGTGATTTCTCCATTTTTGATATCGGAACCGACCCTAATATGAAAGGGGAATGGTGGCGTCCTAGCGCACCAAATGATTGTTTTGTCAAATGCCTAGAACCTTGTAATTCTTTCTCAATGATTCTTTACAAAGAAACAACTCCTTCACTTGACTATAGTGATTGCAATTGTGTCATCAGCGGCATTAAGATTTTTAGTAATCAACAGATAAAGGAAACTTGTCCTGGAATTGAAGAACCATATAGTGTAAAGCGGATTTCCTATCCATACAATATTATTGCGTTTCCTATTATTCAGTGAATACTAATTGGAATCAAGATAAAGATCAGATGAGAAAAGACTATATTACGTAAGTGAATATTCTAGCAGAAGAATACGAGTCAGCAATGTGCAGAATGCACGAAAAATGCATCCAAAATGTTGATCAGTCCTTATGTAAGTAACTGATAATCAGCTAAAAGTTGTCTATATTAGCCGCCGCACAGGCTGCTGTCGAGGAGTAAATTAACTCTCTGATATAATGAAAGGGACCTGTCCGTTTGGGCAGGTCCTTTTTTGTATCTCCAAGAATGCTTTCG
>CAMJPD010000081.1 GCA_946407765.1 uncultured Lachnospiraceae bacterium | reverse complement strand
CTTACTTGCACTTAACCTAGTTGCATGTAAGGGAAATTCTAATGCACAGGATATGAAATATATCAAGGAGAAAGGTACTTTCGTAGTTGGTATTACAGATTTCGAACCTATGGACTTTAAGAATGCCAAAGGTGAATGGGTAGGATTTGATGCAGATCTTGCTAAGGAATTTGCTAACACACTTGGTGTAAAGATTGAATTCGTAGAAATAGACTGGGACAACAAAGTTCTTGAACTCAATAATAAAACAATAGATTGTGTGTGGAATGGTATGACACTTACAGAATCTGTTGCAAATGCTATGAGCTGCAGTTCTCCATACTGCGACAATGCTCAAGTTATAGTAGTTAAGGAAGAAGATGAAGATGCAGCTGCAGATCCAGACAATTTCAAGAATTTTAAATTTGCTGTTGAAGGCGGAAGTGCTGGTGAAGAAGTTGCAAAGGAAAAAGGATATACAATCACATCAGTTCAAACACAAGCTGATGCATTACTTGAAGTATCAAGCGGAACAAGTAATGCTGCTATCATAGATCTACTTATGGCTAGCGCTATGATAGGAGAAGGAACAAGTTATCCAAATCTTGTTTATACAGGTAGACTCACAAAAGAAGAATACGCCGTAGGATTTAGAAAAGGTTCAGACCTTGCTGAATATTTTGATTCTTGGTACTTAGAAACACATCGTAATGGCATAGTAAACAAAATTGCAACAAGATATAGTATAGAAGCAGCTATAAAATAATCAACTAAACTTATGTCATCAGAATTTGCACAAGTTATTTTATCTCTAACTGAGGGCTTTATAAAAAGCCTTCAGTTATTCATATTAACCCTAATTGGTAGTTTGCCACTAGGGTTAGTTTTGTGCATGCTCAGAAAAAGTAAAATTAAAATTATAGCCAATTTCATTTCTATACTTATATGGATAGTTAGAGGCACTCCTCTAATGTTACAACTCCTTGTCTTCTATTATGGACCAGGAATCTTATTTGGAAATAATATATGGGGAATGTCTAATACTGGAAGATTTGTTGCAGCTGTAGCAACATTCATTTTCAATTATGCATGTTATTTTTCAGAAATATATAGAGGTGGATTAGACTCTATTCCTAGAGGGCAATACGAAGCAGGTCTTGTTCTCGGAATGTCCAAGAAAGATATATTTTTTAAGATAACTCTTCTTCAAATTATCAAGAGAATTATCCCGCCTATAGGAAATGAAATAATTACTCTTGTTAAGGATACATCTCTTGCAAGAGTAATTGCAGTATATGAAATCATATGGGCAGGACAAAGTTTTATAAAATCCAAAGGCATCATATGGCCTCTTTTTACAACTGGCCTTTATTACTTAATGTTTACTGGAATTCTAACTATAGCCCTAGCAAAAATTGAAAAGAAATTGGATTATTTTAAAGTTTAATGAAAGTTTTAGAAGTAAAAAATTTATCAAAAACTATTGACGGAACAGTTATCTTTAAGGATGCAAATTTTGATATGGAAAAGGGTGAGGTTATATGCATCATAGGTAGCTCAGGTTCTGGAAAAACTACTCTGCTACGTTGCCTCAATTTACTTGAAGTAGCATCAACCGGCACAATTTTTGTTGATGGAAATGAATATTTTGATTATAAATCATTTGCCAAATTAAAGGATGAAGAAATAAGAAATAGACAATTACAACTTGGACTTGTATTCCAAAATTTTAATTTATTTCCACAGTATACAGCATTAGAAAATATTCTCCTTGCGCCATCATTAAGAAAAGGTAGTAATAAAGAACAATTAAAAAATGATGCCTTGAATTTACTTGATCAAGTAGGACTAAAAGATAAAGCAAATTTATATCCACATCAATTATCAGGTGGTCAACAACAGAGAGTAGCAATAGCAAGAGCCCTCATATTAAATCCAGAGATACTCTGCTTTGATGAACCAACAAGTGCACTTGATCCTGAACTTACAGTAGAAGTACTTAAAGTAATAAAGGATCTTGCATCTAAGAATAAGACAATGATAATTGTCACACATGAAATGTCATTTGCTAGGGAAGTTTCTAATAAAATTATATTTATGGATAATGGGGAGATAGTTGAAATTTCTGACTCTTCTACCTTCTTTACAGCGCCAAGAACTGAGCGTGCCAAGAAATTTTTATCAAATTATAAAAATAATTAACTATCATAATCTAATAAAACCTAATTAATAAAAAAGTCCGGCAAGTGCCGGACTTTTAAATTTTATAACTTAGATATTGCATAATCTAATGCATCTTTTATATTAGATTTAATATTACTATCACCTACATCATCAATTATTCCTTCTTTAAGCATCATATTATATGGCTTTTCCTGAACATGTGAGAAAATAACTTCAGCACCATTCAGTTTTATATTGGCAACTTTTACTCTAAGTGCATGGGCAACATATGCATCTAATGAAGTAACTGAACTCATTCTGTAAATTACAACTTTAGTATCTTTATCGATATCCATATTTGTGATCTTATTAGCAGATGCATAATATAGAGGACCTTCTATATCTATAATTTCAACCCCCGTAGGGAAATCTATACTATGTTGTTTTCTCTCTTCATCGCTTAACTCTTCTAGCCTCTTCCATTTTCTTATATTAACATTGTCAGATAACTTACTTAGGAATATTAATGCCGTAGCTATGAATCCAAATTCTATCGCTATTACTAAGTCAAATACTATCGTAAGAAGAAAAGTTGCTATGAATATCCACTTATCGCTTTTTGTAGAATTTGAAACGAATCTCATTATTGATCTAATATCCAATATTTCTATTGATATTATAATCATGATTGCAGAAAGAGTAGCAAGTGGTATAAATTTAATTAATGGTATAAATATTGAAAGTGCTAATGCAATGAACAATGAATGGAATATCCCAGAAAGATTGGTTCTTGCACCAGACTTAATATTAATGTCTGTGCTAGGATATGAAACTGATACTGGAAGCCCTCCGCATATAATTGAGCAGAAATTAGAAATACCAAGTGCAAATACTTCTCCATTAGAATCATATACTTCCTTAGTAACCTCATCTGACTTAATAGATGCAAGAAGCGATTCCATACTAATAATTGCTGCAAGCGTAATAGCATGTGGAATTAGATTTCTTATTATAGGGATAGATAATACAGGAAGTTGCCAACTTATAAATTGATTCTTAAGGTCTCCATACATACTACCTATAGTATTTATAGGTAATTTGAATATTCCGGTTATTATAGATGTTACAACTATAGCTACAATTGAATATGGCACATGAACTTTAAGCTGTATTTTCTTAAATATAAAATA
>CAMJPD010000080.1 GCA_946407765.1 uncultured Lachnospiraceae bacterium | reverse complement strand
AGCTTACCAAAAGAAGTTATCATATTATATTTTCTCGCAATATATCCATCAAGTGCATCTGTTATAGATGCAAGTATGAATATAATTAATGATATAAGTCTGTATGTAGACATCTCATAATATGGAAAATTTGTATTAGTTGGAATAAGTTCATACAAAAAACTATTACTTGGTAATGTATTATAAGTCTTTCCAAGTATGAAAAATATTACGAAAGCAATAGTCATGAATAATCTTAAAATAGTTAATTTATTAGGAAGGTTCATATTATATTTCTCCAAATAAATCATATTCATCATGGTCTTTTATCTTAACTGAAATTATAGACCCAGAATATAGTGGATTTCTATCATTATATTTATTCTTAGTATCTACAAAATATACTTTATTATCAACGCCAGGTGCATCAAATTCAGTACGTCCTACGTAACATTTTCTGTCACGTAGAAAACCTTCACACATAACTTTCAGCTTCTTACCTACATATTGTTTATTAAGTTCATAGGAAATTTGCTTCTGAGCATCTAATATTATATGCCTTCTTTCATTTTTAACTTTATCTGGCACAGTATCCTCTAATCTATGAGCATAAGTTCCTAACTGTTTTGAAAAGCAAAATACTCCAAGTCTATCGAATTTAGTTTCCTTAACAAATTTAAGCAAATCAAAAAAGTCCCTTTGAGTTTCTTCTGGGTATCCAACCATAAGAGTTGTTCTTAATTTAATATTAGGGATGCGTTTTCTAAGCTTTGCTATGATGTCTATAATTTCTTTGCTAGTAGTCTGTCTATTCATTGATTTTAAAACATAATTACTTATATGTTGTATAGGCAAGTCTACATACTTAACAATTTTCTTATTTCTTGCGATGCAATCTATAATTTCATCACTAAAATCTTCTGGATAGCAATATAAAAGTCTAATCCAATCAATTTCTTCTATATCAGATAATTTATTAAGTAAGTCTGAAAGCTTTTCTTCTTTATATAAATCAATACCATAAGGCAGAACATCTTGAGCGACTATATTAAGTTCTCTAGTGCCATTTTTTGCAAGACCTTCAGCTTCTCTAACAAGCCTTTCCATAGGAACGCTTCTGAACTTGCCTCTTAAATATGGAATCCTGCAATAACTACAATATCTATTGCACCCTTCAGAAATTTTAAGATATGATGAATAAGAGTTTATATCTCTAATACGAGTAATGCATCTATCAATACTGGATGAATATTCATCTATTGATAAAGTGTAATCTATATTCTTAAATAATTTACCAGATTCTAAATTTAGTTTATCGCAAAACTCTGTAATCTTAGTAGAATTCTTAAATTCTCTAATGTCCTTAACAAGGCAGCCTATAACGAGAATTTTTAATTTTTTATTTTTAGATTTTTTCTGAATTAATTTCTTAAGTGTACTTATACTTTCTCTTTTGGCATCATTTATAAAAGCGCAAGTATTAACGATGACAAAATTAGCTTTGTTTACATCATCAACTACAACTGCGTCTTTAAAACGATCCAAGAAAGTGTATAGAAACTTTTCACTATCTACTCTATTTTTATCACATCCTAATGATATAAGATGGATTTTTATATTATTCTGTTTTTTCAATTGAGACTATTCTATCTTCAAAATCTTCTATTGAAACTGTGAGAGCATTCTTATCTAGGAATTCTCCTGTTTCGTTTTCTTCATCAACAATCTGTCTTGAACGTCTTGCAACGCCTAAAATAATAGTGTACTTGCTGTTTATTCTTTCATCCTTATTGCTCTTACTTTCATTAACAATATTTAATAAATCTTTACATGTAGGGAATAACATATTGCTCTCCTTTAAAATTATTTTACATATGTCTTTATACTGTTTTCTATTGATCTAATAATATCCATAACATCTGTTCTGGTACTTGATACTATATCAATAGATTCTGAATTGTCATTTACTATTCCGTCAATCAATGTTGCGCTTCTTTCTACGTCTCTATTAATGATTATGTAACTATATTCACTTAAAACTCTTGCTTCATTTAGTGCTATCTTCAGTCTATTGTTAATTTGCTCTATTGTCTCAGTTCCTCTTGTCTTCAATCTATCTACAAGACTTTCATAAGAAGGGGCTGTTATAAAAATTAGAATTGCATCATTAAATTTTTTCTTAACTTGAAGGGCACCATTGATTTCAATTTCAAGTATTACATTCTTTCCTTCGGAAAGTTGCTTTGCGACAAAACTTTTTGGAGTCCCATAATAGTTTTCATTATATTTTGCATATTCAAGAAGCTCATCATGCGAAATCATATCTTCGAATTTATCTTTTGAGACAAAAAAGTAGTGGACGCCTTCTTGTTCACCAGGCCTTTTATTTCTTGAAGTTGCAGAAATCGATAAAGCATAATTATTAAAATGTTCCATCAAATGTTTTACTATTGTTCCCTTTCCTGCTCCAGAAAAACCTGATATGACTATTAACTTTCCCAACATTGTTTAATTTTAAATCACTAATTTGCAAATGTCAAATTTTTAATGGCATCTCCTGCACAAGCACCTGTTGATAATGCGACTGTAATATTAAATCCTCCCGTCAGGCAATCAATATCAAGACTCTCTCCCACTATATATAGATTATGAAATTTTTTAACTTCCATGGTTTTAGGATTGATTTCCTTAACATCTACACCGCCCTTGGTTATTATTGCTTCATCAAAGCCCCTCTTACTCTTTATTGTATAATCAAAATTTTTAAGAAGGTTAATAATTTTTACTCTATCTTCCTTGGATATCTCAGATGACTTTTTATTTATATCAACTCCTTTGTTATCTAACCTTGAAACAAAGACAGGTATTAATTTTTTAGGAAGCAGCATATCAAATGAATTTCTTACTTCCTTTTTTGAATATTTATTAAAATCAGTAATTAATCTCTTATCTAATTTATCAATATCAAGACCAGGCTTTAAATCAATGGATACAACATATTTATTATTTGCTAAATCTTTTGAATTTATATAACTAGATAATGATAATATGATTGGACCATATGCACCATAGCTTGCAAATGTCATTTCGCCAAAATCTTCATATATTGTTTTATGACCAATATAACATCTCAGTCCAACATTTTTTAAATTAAGATTTGCAAGTTTACTTACATCTTTTTCTAAAAACTCAAGTGGGACTAAGCCTCTATCTAGGTCAACAATATTGATATCATTTTCCCTGGCAAATGAATATGTAAATCCATCACTACCTGTAGACTGATATGTATATCCTCCACAAGCAAGAACTAAAAAATCACATGATATTTTATTTTTTATATTATTATTCACATATTCAACTACAAACTTACACTTATTGCCATTTTGAATATTAATCTTTGTTACTTTAGAATTTAACCTAATATCAACATTTTCTTTCTTACACTCTTTCCCTACACGACGCTCTTCCGATCTGATCGGAAGAGCGTC
>CAMJPD010000079.1 GCA_946407765.1 uncultured Lachnospiraceae bacterium | reverse complement strand
TAAATAACATAATTAAAAATCTATATATTATATAATCTTAATATTAATTTTGATCAAGTGATTTAAGCGTTGGGAAATAGAGGACATCTCTTATGGACTCTTGATTAGTAAATAGCATTGCAATTCTATCTATACCATATCCTATACCGCCAGTTGGAGGCATACCAATATTAAGAGCATTAATAAAATCCTCATCCATTTCATTAGCTTCATCATCTCCTGCTGCTCTTAATGCCTCTTGAGCTTTAAATCTTTTTATCTGGTCATCTGGGTCATTAAGTTCAGAGTATGCATTGGCTATTTCACGACCCATTATATATAATTCAAATCTTTCTACGTAACCTTTCTTATTTGGAATTTCTTTAGTAAGTGGTGAAATTTCTATAGGGTGTTCTATAACAAATGTAGGTTGTAGTAAATTCTTTTCAGCAAATTCTTCAAACAATAATGCAAGTATGTCTCCCTTCTTATGTCTTTCTTCATATGCAACATTATGTTCTTTAGCAATTTTTTTAGCTTCTTCATCAGAATTTACTTTAGAAAAATCAATATCAGAATATTTTTTAAGTGCATCAGTCATTGTAATAACTTCAAATGGCTTTTCAAAATCTAATTCAACATCACCATACATAACTTTGTATGAGCCATTAACAGTTATTGCAATATGTTTAAGCATAGATTCAGTAAGTTCCATCATTCCATGAAAATCTGTATAGGCTTGGTATAATTCCATAAGTGTAAATTCAGGATTATGTTTTGTATCTATCCCTTCATTCCTAAATACTCTTCCTATTTCATATACTCTTTCTAAACCACCAACTATTAATCTTTTCAAATATAGTTCAAGAGAAATTCTAAGTTTTAAATCTTCGTCAAGAGAATTAAAATGAGTTACAAATGGTCTTGCATTAGCACCACCTGCATTGTGAACTAAAATTGGAGTTTCAACTTCAACAAAATCTCTCTTATCAAGGAAATTTCTTATCTCCTTAATAATCTGAGATCTCTTAAGAAGGGCAGCCTTACTCTCATCATTCATTATAAGATCAACATAACGCTGCCTATATCTTAAATCTGTATCAGTAAGACCATGAAATTTTTCAGGAAGAACTTGTAGTGATTTTGAAAGTAAAATTGTACTTGTTGCATGTATTGAAGTTTCACCAGTTTGAGTCTTAAATACAGTTCCCTTAATTCCGATAATATCTCCAATATCATATTTCTTAAATGCAGCATAATTATCTTCACCTACATTATCTCTTGCAACATAGCACTGAATTGATCCATCTCTATCTTTAACATGACAAAAAGAAGCCTTGCCCATTACTCTCTTAAGCATAAGTCGGCCAGCTATACTTACTTCTTTGTTCTCTAGTGATGCAAAATTATCTAATATTTCTTTACTATGGTGAGTTTGATCATATTTTGTAATTTCAAAAGGATTATTACCAGCATTAATTAACTCAGTTAATTTATCTCTTCTAGCCTGTAATATATGATTTAAATCTTTCTCGTTATTGTTTGAATTATCTCCCATCTATATCTCCAATATTATTTACCAATTTCTAAAATTTTATATTTAGATTTATTACCATTTACTTCAACATACACTATATCATTAACTTTATGACCAAGTAATGCCATGCCAAGTGGAGACTCATTAGAAATCTTACCGGCCTTGCTATCAACTTCAGAACTACCTACGATATGGAAATCTACAGTTTCTTTAAATTCAAAATCACGAACTTTAATTTTTGAGCCTATACTAACAACATCTTTCTTAACATCACGTTTAGTTATAACTTCTACATCTTTAAGTATATTTTCAATTTCCTGAATTCTTGCTTCTATATCTCTCTGCTCATCCTTAGCAGCATCATACTCAGCATTTTCAGATAAATCGCCTTGCTCTCTGGCAATTTTAATTTTCTCTGCAACTTCATTTCTTGCAGTAACTTTTAAATAATCTAATTCTTCTTGATATTTTCTTAAACCTTCTAATGTAATTACTTTCTTGGCTTGTTGCATGATTTACTCCTTGAATTTATATATTAGCAATTTATGTATTGTATTATAAATCAATATAAAAGTCAATAATTATAGCCTATTTATGACATATAGTAAGTTTTGTTCATTATTTAATATCTAGGAATGATTTAAATATTAAAACAGTTTTATTTTTATTTTCTATAAATGAAAAATGTGATGAGCCTTCATATATAACAAGTCCAGAGTTTGATATTTTCTCATTCATAATTTTAGCATGTTCAATAGGTGTCGCCGTATCTTTATCTCCCCATACTAAAAGAGTGGGAATTTTTATATTATTAATTTCATTGCTTAAATCCTCATTAACAAGTTTTACTAATGTATCTTTCATTATAGGGCTTGCATTATTATAATCACTTGATCCAAATTTGTTTTTTAATTCAGATTCTAAATTAGGATATAATTTTTTAATTAAATTAATATTATATATTTTTTTTAAAAACTTATATAAATATATTTTAAACTTTGACTTTAATGATAATTTTGATCGAATACCAGCAGAATCAATTAGAATATTTTTAATTATATTATAATTTAAATTATCATATAAATTTAACTTTAATGCTATTCTGCCACCATTAGAATGTCCAACTAATATTATATTAGAATTTTTATCATCTAAAATGCTATCAAGAAAATTAATGCAAAACTTACAATAATCTTCAGATGAGAATGAAATCTTAGGTTCACTACTTTCTCCAAATCCAGGAAGGTCCAAGGCAATGACTCTATATTTATCTTCAAGATATGGAAATAAAAACTCAAATATTTTATAATTTGATCCCCAGCCATGTAAGAATAAAATTATATCTTTATTATTTAATGAATCATAATAATTAATATTTAAATTATCGACATTAATTGTCATAATATATTAAAGTTCTAATGTCACTTCTCTTTTTGATTTTTTATAATGCGTTACTTTAACTTTGGCAGCTTTAAGCATTTTCTTAGATGCAATTACTGCATCAGTATTAGCGTACTTATCGCTATCATATATAACTTCTTTAATTCCTGCTTGAATTATTGCCTTTGCACATTCATTGCATGGAAATAGAGAAACATATATTCTACTATTTTGCAGAGTGTATCCTCTAAAATTTAATATAGCATTAAGTTCAGAATGAGCTACATATGTATATTTTACATCAAGAGGCGATCCTTCTCTCTCCCATGGGAAATCATCATCATTGCATCCATTTGGGAATCCATTATAGCCAACTGATAATATTCTATTGTCTTCAGAAACGATACAACATCCAACTTGTGAATTAGGGTCCTTCGATCTGAGACCACTTAGATAAGCAATGCCCATGAAATATTCATCCCAGCTTATATAATCTTTTCTCTTACTCATAATACACCTACTTATTAATTCATTATTATATTTTTAATATTATTATTGCTTATATTTATTATAGTAGAGGGTTTTCCTTTTTTACAA
>CAMJPD010000078.1 GCA_946407765.1 uncultured Lachnospiraceae bacterium | reverse complement strand
GACTCAAAATATTATGGGAACAAGCAAAACAAGACACCTATAATGATTATACCGATTATGCTCCATACATTGGATGGAATCTTGCAATAGGCTATTTGGAGAACTATGAAAAGGCTAAGGCTAAGAATGTTTTAAATGAAATGAAACAAGAATATCCTAAGGAAACTGTGATTGGTGATAAAATTGCAACTTTATTGGAAATGCTATAGTATGTACAAATCATTCTTAATCTTCCTGTTCTTATTTATATGTGTACCAACATTAGGACAAAATTTAACGAAACCTGAAGTTGATAGACTTGCTAATTTGTATACAGAACAAGAAAAGTATGATTCTACTTCTTTAACGCTTGTTTCTTTTGCGAATCAAGAACATCAAAAAGGTAATCTTGAAACTGCGCTTGAATATCAAATCAAGAATTGTAAGCTAGTTGAACAACACATAAACTATTTTGTAGATTATGGTTTTACACTACAAGACATGTACAATAACTATGGAATGGTTATGGTGCTGCAAAGAGATTTAAACCAAACAACCGATGCAATTAATACTTATCTTGAATTATCGAAAACTATCAAACTATATACGCCTGAAGATCTTCCTTTTTATACAAATTTAATAGCAAGCACATTGGGAAAATGTACTACAATGCCCTTAGCTGATTCCATCTATTGTATACAAGATGCATTAAATATTATTAAAAAACAAAAAGTCACAGAGGATAACATAAAGAAATATTTGTGGTTTTGTCGATGTTTCAATATGAATAGAATGTACAATAGCTTCAATAATAAAGCTTTTGTTTATAATAGAATTGAAGAAATTGAGTCTTGGTATGAACGTAATTATTCTTATATTCACGAATTAGATACTACCCTTTTCAAAAAAGATATTCTCGAATACGACTTAGAGTATGCTGATTTGCTATATTTATTTGCTGGTGCAATAGGAGCGCAAAAACAAGATTTAATTGGAGCAATAGAATTGTATCACAAAGAGATTTCACTGTTGTCTTCAATAGAAATTGTTGATACTCGTATTAACTTGAAAATAGCTTCTTGTTACGCAAGAATTGCTGATAATTATTACCAATTGGGAAATTTACCTTTGTGCAAACAATACTGCGACAAGGCATATCCATATATGTTAAATCAGGTTTATGAATTGGAATATTGTGATGTTCTTAGTGCGCTAGCTAACATATATTACAACACAGATCAAGCAAAGATTGCTGCAAAATTAAAATTGAACGAGATAAGAATAAGAGAGAGGGTTGAAGGTAATGTATCATTGACAGATTGGAGCCAGTATTTTCTTTATATTGTTGACACCAACCCTGAAGAGGTTATTCTACAAAATAGTAAACTCAATAACATAAAAGAGTCTAAAAGTGGCAAAGCAAATTATTATCTAATATTAGGCAAGGCCTATTCTTGTTTAATGGACAAAAATACCTTGTATAAAGATTTTGCTAAAACTTATTTCCATAAAGTTGATAGTATCTTGTTGGCAGAGAGTAACTATTATGAAAAGTATAATCTGAGAAATGGTATTATGGGAAATTTGTGTGCGGCCTTGGCAGACCACTATTCCCTATTAAATCAACGCAAGAAATCGTATGAATACTCAATTAAAGCATTACAATATTATCCTGATAATTATTACAGCTATTATAAAGTTGCTCTGAAATCCGCCTTACTTCACAACATAGAAGCAATTCACAAATACTTACCTCGTTATTATTATGGAATGGAAAATGCTTTATGCAATATGTTGCCAATATTGGGCTCTGTTGAATCTGATATGTATTTAGGTAATGGGGATGCTGTTTTATACCATATCCCAGAATGGAGTTCATGGAATTCTACAGATAGTGTAAGTACAGGCATTGCTTACGATGCAGCATTGTTAATGAAGGGACTGACATTACGCTATAATGTTCTTAGCCCATATTATGAAAGTCACCCTGAAATAGTCAGTTCTAAACTCGAGTTGGACAAAATGCGAGACAGCATTTATACTATTTCTAACGATGATGCCAGGTTATTGGCTTTATACCAATATGAATTGAAGGAAAGGGAAATTCTTAAAGAAGTAAACAGAGAACTAACAATAGTTCATTGGAAAGATGTTCTTCATTGTCTAAAAAAAGATGAAGCCTGTGTTGAGTTTGTGAAATATACTGCTAATGCATATTCATGGAATGATGGAACTCCCCCAAATCACTATGCAGCATTGGTCTTATTAGGAAGTGGTGAAAACCCAATATTTGTTGACTTGTTTGATGAGCAAGATATTTATGAAACATATCATTTACAACCTAAATCATATGAAACAAAGGCAGGAGCAGAATTGTATGACAAAATATGGGGAAAGTTAAGCAACTATATTGCAAATAAAAGCCAAGTTTTCTTTTCTCCTATGGGAATGCTCAACCTTATTAATATTGAGTCACTTGTTAGCAAGTATGGACATACAGCTCTTGAAACTTACAATTTAAAAAGAGTTTCTTCTACAAGGCAACTTGTTGCTCCTGCTAAAGAGAATCAGATCCATTCTGTGATCTCTTATGGTGGTATTGATTATGCAGAAATGTCGAGTGAAATTATAGATAGTCTTAATACCAGAGGAAATTGGAATTAACTTAAAAATACGTTAACAGAAGTTTGGAATATCCAAGAGACACTACAAAAGAGGAATACATCTGTTACAACCATCATTGGAAGCAATGCAACAGAAACGTCTTTTAAAAAACTTAACGGCACTACTGCAAGCATTATCCACATCGCCTCTCATGGTTTTTATATACCTTTACAACGACGTGAAACTATACCTTTTTATGGAAAAAGTAATTATACCCAGAAAATAAAAGATGAACTATTTTACTCAGGGTTAATAATGTCAGGCGGTCAGATGGCATGGACCAATTCTACCTTTGAAATCGAGAAAGATGACGGCATCTTAACTTCGTATGAGATTTCCAAGATTGACCTACATAATGTGGACCTAGTGGTTTTATCTGCTTGTGAAACTGGCCTTGGAGACAATCTTTTTGATGGAATTTTCGGTCTCCAACGTGCTTTTAAGAAAGCTGGTGCTAAATCTATTCTAATGAGCCTCTGGAAAATAGATGATAAGACGACCTCAGAATACATGAGCCTTTTTTATAATAACCTAACTTCTGGGCTGTCTAAACATGAGTCTTATAAGCGAACTGTAGCCGATATGAAAAAGAAATACGATGATCCATATTACTGGGCATCGTTTATCTTATTGGATTAATACATTTCTTTTTGGAAATAATCTATGAGTTGTTAACCTTCTGCCCTTTAATGTCATAAAGGGTAGAAATGGCAATGTATTAAATCACTCTCGAATATCAAAATTATAAGGTTTACAATTATTTGTGCAAAGGGCAGCCTGTTGTGAAACAGGCTGCTTTTTTCGTGCATCTCAAAAAAAGTTTGTAATCGTGTTAACCTTTTGCTTTTATATGTCATTAAGGTTAGAAACAAACATTAATAACAATTTAAAATTTGATTTATGGAGACATTATTTTTCTTAGTTATTGCAGTATCATTAGCATACGCAGTTGG
>CAMJPD010000077.1 GCA_946407765.1 uncultured Lachnospiraceae bacterium | reverse complement strand
AAATAATACTGGTTGGAGAATTGATTATTTTATTGTGTCTGACAGAATTAAAGGATCTATTAAAGATGTCATATTGCATAATGAAATCTATGGCTCTGATCATTGTCCTGTAGAATTAGACATAGATATATAAGAGGTAGTATGAAGCTGATAGTAGGTTTAGGTAATCCGGAATTGAAATATTTTTTAACAAGGCACAATATGGGTTTTGGTGCTATAGATTCATTATGTGATATTCTTGGAGGCGTTAAACTAAATGATACAAAATATAACGGTGCATATGCCAAATTAAAATATAATGGCGAAGATATAATAGTCGCAAAACCATTAACTTATATGAATCTCAGTGGTGATTTTGTTGCGCCAATTGCTAATTTTTATAAAATTAATTCTAGTGATATAATTGTTATTCATGATGAGCTTGCTCTAGAATTTGGTAGAATAAAAATTTCATATCAATCATCTAGTGCAGGACATAATGGAATAGAGTCTATTATCTCTAAATTAGGAACTAAAGATTTTATAAGGGTAAGAATAGGAATAGGCCCAATTCCACCTAAGATCAATCAGATAGATTTTGTCCTTATGAAATATGATAAGAGTGAATTTAATGAAGTCAATGAGATTTATGAAAAATCTGCACGAGCCGTACTTAAAATTATTGATGATGGCTTAGAAAGAGCAATGAATGAGGTAAATACTAAGACAAAATAAAATGGTAAACATATTAGATACTTCACATACAATAAAAGAATGTATAAATATTCTTAAAGCTCATAATGAGAATTTATATATTTCTGGGGTAAATGATGAAAGTAAATCAGGCATAACAAGTTCTATTATAAAACTCTATGATAATAAATTCCCATCTCTTATAATATGTTCAAATGATGAAATAGCAAATAAGTTCTATATAGATCTAAATATATATTTAGGCAATGTATTTTTATATCCAACTCGTGATCTTCTTTTTGCATATGCAAATGTTGATAGTCAGGAAGTATCTAATACAAGACTATCAATCATAGAAAAACTTAAGAATAATGAAAATATTACTGTGGTTGCAAACATAGACTCTCTTGCAGAAAAAATAATTTCTAAAAGCGATTTTGAAAATTCTAAAATCAAATTAAGAACTGGTGAGAAGTATAATTTAGACTCATTTATAAAATCTTTAAGCGATATTAATTATACAAGATCTTTTGAAGTAAATAATTATGGTGAATATGCTTGTAGGGGTGGTATAGTCGATGTGTTTTCTCATGGATATGATTCTCCGATTAGAATAGAATTTGCATACGACCAAATTGATTCTATTAGAGAATTTAATATTGATACTAGGAGAACTACAAGACATCTTGATGAAATTACAATATTTCCTGCAAGTGAAGATTTTTCTAAGGATGAGAAGAAACAATCTTTAATTGAATATTTCCCTTATGAATCAATAATTTTTGTAGATGATTATAGAAAACTTAATGAAAGATATGATGCAATATTTGAAATGCTTCCTGATAATATTATAAATATATCATCAGATAAAAGTATAAATTCTGAAACTGAAAATGATGTTTACATACATGATGAAGTATTTAGAGCAGAAGATGGAAGGCCAATTGAAATATATTCCAAGGATGAATTTATTGACTTTATATATAGAAGAAACAATATGGTCTTTTTTAATACATTTGATAATAGTATTGATTTTAAATCCGCAATTAGATTTAGAGATATCAATATGGGCACCAAATCAATTAACTTAATAAAAAACGATATGGATGCATTTTATGAAGAGTTAAGTAAATTATGCAATGAAAACTATAAAGGAGTAATTACTGTCAATTCTATAACTAGAGGCTATAGATTATATGAAGAATTGAATGAACATAACTTTAAGTCTAAAATTATAGAAAATAAAGATGATGAGGATAATTTTGATGATCTTATAAGAAGCTTAAGCATTAACATATTTATAGCAATAGGCAATTTAGAGGAAGGATTTATATATGATGCTGAAAAAATGTATCTCATATGTGAGAATGATATCTATGGAACTAACATTAATTCTAGCATTAGAAAAGATAATAAGAAGAAAAAGAAGGCAGAAGATGCAATTTTAAATTTATCCGATTTAAAATTGGGCGACTATGTTGTACATGAGAATTATGGCATAGGTGTATATAAGGGTAGCACATATATAAAAATAGATGATGTAACCAAAGAATATATAGAAATAGAATATGTAGATGATGGTAAGATATATCTTCCTATATCAAGCATGGATCTTATACAAAAATATAGAAGTGATGATGATGATATAGCTCCAAGGCTTGATAAGATAGGTTCTGCAAGATGGGATGAAACTAAAAAAAGAGTAAGAAGGGAACTTGAGCTTGTTGCAAATGACCTTGTTGAATTGTATGCAATTCGAAATAATTCAAAAGGATATGCTTTTTCTAGTGATAATGATTGGCAGAGAGAATTTGAAGAAACATTTGAATATGAAGAAACAGAAGATCAACTTATTGCTATAGGAAATACTAAACATGATATGGAACAAGATAAACCAGAAGCAGTTGCCAGGTTGAAAGATTACACTTCTTTTCAATTATCACCGCCGCAACCAGCAGAATGACTGTCGCGATTATAACAACAAGTTTTCCTTTCAGCCCCCCTTCCTCATGATGGTGGTGATGTTCGTGTATATGTTCGTGATCGTGTGCCATAGTTATTCTCCTTTTATAATAAGCCAGTGCCCGCCTTTGTTGCAGCCCTGGCGCTTGATTATACCTTCTGCCTTGAGATTGGCCAGCTGTTTTTCAATGGCCTTTTCCGTGACGCAGACTCTCTGTGCAAGAGCCTTCGCTGTAATGTGCTTGTTCTCAGCGATAAGCAACAATATCTTGTCTCTTGTCTTAAGGTTCTTCTTAGGTGCGCATTCTTCAGGTTCCGGTGTTTTCTCCTCAGTCTTAATAAGCTGATCTATAGAGGAATCTAAAGAGTTCAGGATATCGGATACGAGCTTTTCCCTGAACTGCTGGTAATCCAGCTCGACAGACTCGTTGTTTTCTGTAAAAAGCAGCACTTTTTTAATATTGTCCATAATTTTTATCCCCTAAGTCTAAAATTTTAATACCCTACAAAAATACAATTTATTCCCTAAAAACAATAGTTTCTCCCATAATTTTGCACACATTTTATAAAATAATTTGGTTTATAAAATAAACCGCTTTACATTTGCAGTGTGATTGATGCTGACCGAGTGCGCAATCGGGGAGCAGAAAAACAAAAAGTGTTAAACAATGTTAAAAGATTTTACAATGGAAACTAAGAACCTTACAACCGAAAGCTCTCTGAAAATAATCGCAGAGACAATGGAGCGCAGCAGAATGACAATCGCCAAAAATTCCGGCAGACCTCTTATCCTCTGGGGATGCCTGGTGGCTGTAACTTCTGTAATCATTTACTTCCTCTGGTCAAAGACCGGCAGTCCAGTGTGGAATCTTCTCTGGTTCGCGATGAGTATTATAGGTTTCATCTGCACCATATTCATGTCAAAGAACAGCGAGAAGGCGCCAAAGAATGAAGTATCCAGGATTCTGGGTAAGACCT
>CAMJPD010000076.1 GCA_946407765.1 uncultured Lachnospiraceae bacterium | reverse complement strand
ATTAAGTTTTGGACCTTTAAACAAAGAAGGTGGAGAAAGAAGATTAAACGTATTGATTACAAGAGCTAAAAAGCAATGTGTTGTATTCAGTAACTTTAAATCTTCTGAAATGCATACAACAGAAAAAACACCAAGAGGTGTTGAAGCTCTTAAAACATTCCTTTATTATGCTGATAATGGAAAATTCCCTGAAAACTATCATACTGGAGAGGAGTTCGACTCACCATTCGAGAAATCAGTATATAATTTCTTAACTGATGAAGGATATATTGTTGAAAAACAAGTAGGTTGTGCAGGATACAAAATTGATTTAGCTATTGTAGATAAGGATGATGCAAATAGGTATATCTTAGGAATTGAATGTGATGGCGCAACATATCACTCATCACCATTAGCGAGAGATAGGGATCGTCTTAGACAAGAAGTTCTTGAAGGTCTTGGTTGGAAATTCCACAGAATTTGGTCTACTGATTGGTATCATATGAATCAAACTGCAAAGCAAAGATTACTGGGCGCTGTTGAAGATGCAGTCAAGAATAAAGATAATAAAAAACTTGCTATTAAGTTTGAAACCCAATTTGAACCAGATATAATTATTAAAACTCAAGAAGACAAGAAACAAGAAGAGTTGGATAAATATTTTGAAGATTACACTCATTATATTTGTTATGATAGTTCAAATCCGCGAAGTGTTCTCAGGCAATTAATTATTGCTGAAGCCCCAATTCATATTGATGATATTTATGATTTTATGAAAACCACATATGGTAGAAAGGCAACTAAGAAATTTAAGAATGAAGTGAATAATATACTTTATAATTTAGTTGAGTATGATAATATAGTTAAAAGTAACATGTTCTTTTTCCCTAGAGGTTTCAGTTGGAAGAATATGAAAGTTAGAATTAGGGAATCACCTAAAATTGAATGTATTCACTCTAAAGAACTAGAAAAATCAATAGTATCTACTTTAAAACTTCAGTACTCTTCTTCTAGGGAAGATTTGATTAAATCTGCATCAAAACATTTGGGATTCAAATCAGTAAGGGCAAATGTTAAATCAGAATTCGAAATAATTATTTACAATCTCATTAGTAGAAATATTATTAGAGATAATGATGGAATAATAGAATTGGTAGAGTAATGAAGTTAAATAATGTAAGTAAACTCTTATCATGTTTCAATCATGTTTAATGGCCAATAATGGATGATACTATATTTTGTTAATATTAATGTGTTAATATTAATTTTCACAAAATTTTTAAAAAGTAGCCATTATATATAAATCTTTATATATTATAAATAATAAATTACATAATAAAGATATAAGTGGAGGACATGTTTAATGACAGATTCTATTATATTATTGGAAGAAAGAAAAGAAGTCACAACTTTCCTTTTGGATGAAGGTACAATCACTGCAACCACTGTAACAACTCCTACTGGTGAAACTCCAGGTTATGAATATGCAGGTGACAAAATCAAAGTTGATGACGCCGTAACATTATCAGCTAACTCAGATATAGGAAAACCAACTGTTAAAAAATACACTGCTGCAGAAGATGAAATCATCTTGGGCATTGCAGTTAACGATCCAGTTACCATGACTGGAGGTAGAAGAAAAACTTTTACCTTAGTTTTAGGCCATTTATTCAGATTAAAATTAGCTAGTGGTTTATCAAACATTGCCGTTAATGATAAAATAGCTTTAAGCAGTACTGGAGCTATTAAATCTGAAGACTGTGATATATTGCAATGCATCCTGTAGCTAGTTCTGATGATTACAATTACATTGAAGTATTCAGGCCATACGATATCGGTCAAGCATAAGGTGATAATGAATGATAACAAAAGGAAATGATACCAAAGTTCAAAATGAGGTAATAGCTCAAACTATTACTGATGAAACTGCAAAAAGATTGAAGTTAGCTAGATTATTTCCTAAACAAGAGATTAAAGAGAACTCTGATTATTATACTTACTTTAGACAAAACATTAATCTTGATGAAGCTATTAAAAAAGGCCTTCTTGGTGAGGCCAAAGACATTGCTCCAGGCGCATCTTTACAAGAACTCAACATTAGAAAACCAGTAACAGACACTATCTCCATTGATACTGTTGGTGGTGTTCTTAATGTTAATAAAGATGTATTCGACAGTGATATTGTTTCATTTGAAGATTTATTAGGTGATGTAGCTACCGTTATTGCTAATCGTATTGAATTTAACATTACGATACCATAACAAGCCCTCCAAACGTTCCTATCTATAATACAAGTGAAACTGACGATACTATGGATGCTTACGGTAAATTTGTTATCAAAGCACAGGAAGCATTCAAAGATAACGCTGGTGCTGGCGCTGACTTAACAATAATGGCCGAATCTTATAAAACTTTAAGCTATGTTAAACAATTAGCTTACGCTTCAAACAAATTGGTTCAGCCTGTAGAAGATATTAAAGAATACTACGGTATTGATAATATCGATCTTTTAGGAACAACACAAGCTGACGGCGGATCATTAATAGGTGAAAAGGACTATATAGGATTTGATCTTCGTAATGCACCATTAACAGTATTGTACTCCAAATCTTCAGGAACTACTGTTGCACCTATTACAAGTGACGAGAACATTGCAGACTTCTATCCGCTCATTGAAATAATGAGAAAAGACATTTACGATGAATTACCTCAATATACAAAATTATTTATACAATCAAAAGTAGGAATATTATTAAATAAACCTGGACTTGCTTTGAGAGGTACTTGCAGGCCATAGGAGGGATACGCTAAATGATAACAAAAGGAAATGATGCTAAAGTACAAAACGAAGTAATGGCTCAAATTGTTGCTGACACTTCAGCCAAATGGATGAAATTCACCAGATTACTTCCAAAGCAAGAGATAGAAGAAAATTCACAATACTATACATATATGTCTCAAAGAGTTAATATAGAGGAAGCTATTCAATCTGGCGTGCTTGGAGAGGCCAAAGACATTGTTCCAGGTGCAACCCTTCAGGAATTAAACGTGAGAAAACCAATCAGTGAAACTATCTCCATTGACACTATCGGTGGAGTATTAAACGTTTCCGCTCAAATGCTTGATTCCAATTTAATCTCCGTTAATGACATGCTTCAGGATGTAGGTATTCTTATCGGTCGTAGTATTGAAAAGGCAGCTATTGACATGATTGAAAACTCATCCAAAGTTGCCACATATAATTTTGAATCTGGTGACAATACTGGTATGACCATCCTCAAAGCTCAGGAGAAATTCAAAGAATCAGCTGGAAGCTATGCTAACTTAAACAGTATGGCCGTAAGCTACAAATCATTAACAACTTTAAAATCTGACATATTCGCAAGTAACCGTAAAGTTGAAGCGATAGAATTAATCAAAAGCTATTACTGTGTTGATAATATTGATATCCTTGGAACTGCTGTCTGTGATGGTGGTTCTGAAATGGGTGATAAAACCTATATTGGTATGGACTACATTAATCCAGGAATGAAATTGTTATACTCCAGGACTACAGGAACAACCGTTGCACCTTTAGGTCCTGACGGTGAGATGTACGATTTCTATCCATTAATTGAATTTATGAGAAAAGACATTCGTGATGAATTACCTATGTATACAAAGCTATTCATACTTTCCTCCGTCGGTGTGTTAATGAA
>CAMJPD010000075.1 GCA_946407765.1 uncultured Lachnospiraceae bacterium | reverse complement strand
GTCTAAGGTATACTTATCTTTCTTTACACTTTCTTTTGGGTGATTGCTACTCTTTATATTTGAATCTTTAATTTTTTTCTTTTCTTCATCACTAAATGTAGTATTATAAAACTCCCCATTTAGATATGTTCTTATATCACTGTTTTCCCAATCAGCAATTTCTTTAATCTTTTTATTATAAAACTTTGCCTTGCCTAAAACTGTTTTTGAAAGAACTAGTGCCCTACCATTTTCTTTTTTAACTACATACCATTCTATATCTTTAGTTTCTTTCTTATTGGTATAATGACCTAATGTTATCGTCTCATATGTGTCGAGTGATATTCCCTTGTCCTTATCCTCTTCATCCTTTCTAATTTCTTCTTTGAGGTCTATTCTTGCCATGTCATTACTTTGTTTAAGTTTTATAAATACACATGGTCTTATACCATAATATGCTTCTATGTAAATCTTTCTATTATATATGCCACTTGATTTTATTACTGCTAAATCATCCTCACTAATTTTTTCTTTTGGCCTTATCCAATAATCACCATTACCTTTATGCCATTCACTTCCACTATATGTATTTAACTTTTTCATTTTTACAGCATAGTCTGTACCCCTTGTTGCTTTGAGTTTTGATTTCTCATCTTCTCTATTGTTTTTACCAAAAAAATGATAAAGTTCTTCTTCATTTAATATAAATAAATTATCTTTTGTATTATTTCCCTTCCATATAAAATCACCAGTATCATATAAAAACTTATTATCAAGATATGCCACATTAATTAATTCCTTTTCATTTGCATCAAACATTTCATTGTACATATAGTCATTCATCCACTTTCTAAGTGTTGAACGTTCCCAATCTGAGGCCATATTGGAAAAATCCGAACCAGTTATTAACATTGATTCTCCATCAAGTTTTGGGCGTTCATTATTAAATGGTTTACAGTCCAATATATATTTGCTCATAAGTAATGCATTCCTATCATCTCTATATACTAGTATCCACTCAACTGCTTCTTTATTGTATATGCCATACTCATCTTTTTTCTGATTATATCTACCAAAGGTAATTGTCTCTAACTCATCAACACTTGCAGTAGTCTTATATTCAGTAACCATTTTCATAGATTTTAATTTGTCTACCAATTCATCATTGCTTGATGCAAATACAATGCTATTAATTGAAAATAGTAACATAATGACTATAACACTTTGATATACTTTTTTTATTATATTGTCTAATTTCTTTTCTAACATAATACCGCTATCCTTGCATCTTTTTGTTATAAATTAAGACTTTTTTTATATTATAAACGGGTTTGCATTTTATTTCAATAGTTACACGATTACTTTTTAGAGAGTTGCAAAAATGCACGATTACTCTTTATATAATAAAAAAATAGAACCACCGCCACTTTGCACTTTTAATCTTAACCATCAATTTTTTTGTAGCCCGATATTTTAATTACATAAATGAAATGTAAAACTCGTGAATAATGGGGGACGGAGTTATTTATTCATAGGATGGATACTGGCAACACAAATTTTGGAGAGCATTGGAGCAAGAGTCCTGGAGACGGCTGAGCGGTAGCGAAGCTGGCTCGCAGGCGTCCAAGGAAGACCGGCTCGCGCAATTATAGCGCGAGGCGAGGCTTCCGCAGGGCTTGCGACGGCTCGACAAAATTTCGTGCTTGCCATGTATCCATCCGAATATAATTAAAAAAATACTCACCATTGGTGAGTATTTTACATTTAGATAGAAAAAATGCCTCCATAAAATATTAACCGACCAGGCACTTTGTGCTTCGACTAAAATAATCAATGGATCATTTCGTTGATATCATCTTCATGCATCAATTTTTGAACGACTTTTGTAAGCGCTAAGATACCAAGGAGATTTGGTATAACCATAAGGCCATTGAATGCATCTTGCATATTCCATATAACTTCTACCTCTTGTAGAGATCCAAGAAATACACATACAGATACTATAACTGCATAAATTTTAACTACCTTAGAACCAAATAAATATTTTATATTAGCCTCTCCAAAGAAATACCATCCTATAACAGTAGAGAAGGCAAAGAATGTTAAACAAAATGCAATGAAAATATTTCCAAAATGTCCAAGTCCGACACTGAATCCTGCTTGAGCAAGAGCAGCGCCGGTTAAATTAGCACCAGATATAGATGGGTCATACATTCCTGAACCTATAACTATAAATGCTGTCAGATTAAGAATAATAAATGTATCAATAAAAACACCCATCATCGCAACATAACCTTGGTGTGCTGGGTGCTCTACATTTGCAACAGCATGAGCGTGTGGAGTAGAACCCATACCAGCCTCATTAGAAAAGAGTCCTCTTGCTACACCTTTAGATACAGCATCCTTGACCATAACACCAACTGCTCCGCCAAATACTGCAGATGGATTAAATGCTCCAACAAAAATCTTTCTAAAAATTTCTGGAATCCAACCTATATGAGTAATAATTATAAATAAAGAACCTATTATGAAGATGCATGCCATAGCTGGAACAATTTTTTCTGTAAATGATGCTATTGATGAAATTCCTCCTGCAAATATAAGAAGCGCTATGATTGCAAGTATTGTTCCAATAATAGGCTGTATCATAGGAACTGTTATGTTTAATATAGGAATTGTTACAGGATTTTTTAAGAAAGTCGTACTTACAACTGTATTCCATGCAGTTGCTATACCATTAGATTGAACGGCACATCCCATGAATCCAAGCGATAGTACAATAAGTATGGCAAATGCTGTAGCAAAAAACTTTCCGAGATTTCCACCAAATGCTTTAGTTATATAATATACAGGTCCACCAGTTACATGGCCATCATCACCAATATTTTTATATTTTTGTGCAAGAGTTGCTTCGGCATAAATTGTTGCCATTCCAAAAAATGCTGCGATCCACATCCAAAACATTGCACCAGGTCCACCAGTAGCAATTGCAGTAGAAGCACCAACTATATTTCCTGTTCCGACTTGAGCAGCAATCGCAGTTGCAAGAGCTTGAAATGATGACATACCATGTTTACCTGCTCTCTCAGATTTTTTGAACATTCCACCAAATACTGCATTCAAACCCTTGCCAAATCCTCGAACCTGAACAAATTTTAGTTTAAAACTAAACCAGAGTCCTGTTCCTACAAGTAAAATCGCAAGAGGACTAAGCCACCCGAGAATTGGCACTTGCTCAAATATTGGTAGTGGTGACCAGAGCAAATTATCTAAATCTAAAACTATTTTTGAAAACATATTTGCCTCCTCTTACTATTACTTTTTAATAATTAATTTCATTATTTTGCTTTTCATATTCTATTGTAGTATCCCAACCATGTCCTGGAAATACTTTTGTATCTCCATCTAGTATAAACAGTTTTGTTTTTATGCTTTCTCTTATTAACTGTTCGTCTCCTGTCGGAAGATCATATCTACCATAAGTATCTCTAAATAAAGTATCGCCAGAAAATAATATTTTTAATCTACTTATATAATAACATGATGATCCAGCCGTATGCCCAGGAGTTGTTATCATTAATATATCCAGTCCTAATTCATGTATCAACGATCCATCTTCTATATATTTTATAAAACTTCTAGTTTCATTTTTAAGTTCACGGTTCAAAAAATTGATATTCCTATCTTCTATAACACCCTTTTCGCTTTGTGGTGCATAAATTGTAGCATCAGGGCATTTTTCATGCAATAAATCTAAAGCTTCTATATGGTCATAGTGGCCATGAGTAATCAAAATTGATTTAATTTTTATTGAATTCTTATTAAGATAATTGAAAA
>CAMJPD010000074.1 GCA_946407765.1 uncultured Lachnospiraceae bacterium | reverse complement strand
TTAGAAAAAATACTAATTATTAAGTAAACCAATAAATTAAGTTGATATATTGTAAAAAAGAATATTAATGCTATAGAACAGAGTATAATTCTTATCATAATTATAAAACATCTGAAAAATGTTGCTTAAGATTATTAAAAATTCTATAACCTATAATGAGAATAATAATCGTTACTGTCCAATAATAAATTGTAAGTATAGGATCTATAATAAAACCATCATGAAGCATAGCATTCCTATACCCTGTAACAATATAATATATAGGGTTGAATTTTATAATCGCCACGACAATCCTAGCCCTTGATTCAAATATACTTTCATCATACATAATAGGTGCAAACCATATTCCAAATTGCAAACATATTGCAACTATATTATTCATATCTTTGAAAAAAACATTGATGCTACTTGTTAAAAATCCTATTCCTAGTATAAAGACACTTAAAGCAAAAGAATAATAAAATATCATAATTATATTAATATATAGTGGCTGTCTAAACAAGATGAAGAATACTATCATGATTATGATAAAGCAGAAATGAACAAGAAGTGATGATAATAATTTTATAAGTGGGAGCATATTAACTTTGAATACCATCTTCTTAACAAGGAAACTATATTCTGAGAATACATTGGTAATTAGTATTATTGCTTCTTGAAAATAAAACCATGGAACAATTCCTGGAATAAGCCATATAACATAAGGAACACCTGGAATAGGCGGAGTAGATCTAAATCCAACTTGGAAGATTAATGTATAAACTGCAATAGTTGCAAGTGGTTGCAAAAACATCCACAGAATTCCAAAATAGGAACCTGCAAATTTTTTATTAAAGTCTGACTTTGCAAGATTTAATAAAATTTTTATATCATTTGCCATCTAATTCTTGTTCCCTAAGCAATTTAATAGCTTTATTATATACTTCTATCTGTTCAAATAAATCTTTCTTCTCAAGTAGAATTTTCTTACTTATAAGACCTGCACTGATATCATCAAATAGATAATCTTCTTCTTCATGATTTATCCCAAAGGAAACAAGACCATCTTCATCAAACATCAATGTAATAACGCCACCAACTTCCTCTGCAAGGCTTACTAGTGTAATTTTAAGTTCGTCCTTAACATCTCTTGGAAGATTTTCAAATAATTTATTGATGTAATACTTCATTATATATGAGTTAGCAATACATATAATATTTTCATCAGTTATTATATTGTCATTAAGGTTATCCATATTAATCTTCAAGATGAGCTATAAAATCAAATAAAAGTTTCGCAACCTTTTGTGATGTAATCTTACCTGTTTCAATTACTTCCTCATGATTAGGTGCAGCATCACTTGCTCCTGCTGCCTTATTAGAGATTGTTGATAGACCGCAAACTCTCATTCCTGCATGAACAGCAACAATTGTTTCCATTACAGTGCTCATTCCTACACTATCAGCGCCTATACTTCTATAAAAATTAATTTCGGTAGGAGTTTCAAATTGAGGACCCGTAACTTGAATATAAACTCCTTCCTTAACATTGATATTACACCTAGCTGCTGATTCTTTCATCAGTTCTCTTAATTTTTTATCATAAGCATCTGACATAGGTGGAAATCTAAGTCCAAATTCTTCAATATTTTCTCCTATAAGTGGCGACTTAATAAATGTTGATATATGATCCTTGATAATCATAATGTCGCCAACATCATAAGAAAAATTAATTCCACCGGCAGCATTTGTTAGTATTAAATACTTTGCACCGATATATCTCATAAGTCTTACGCCAAATACTGACTTATCGACATCACCATGCTCATAAAAGTGAACACGGCCGCCCATGATAACTGTTTTCTTTCCAGATATTTCTGCAAAAATTAATTCAGGACTATGTCCAACAACAGTTGATACAGGGAAGCCCTCGATTTCGTTATATGGAATTTTTTCTATTACTTTTATTCCGTCAATATCGGCACTAAGTCCAGAACCAAATACTATAGCGACATCTGGTTTGAAAGGCATCCTATTTTCTATTGACTTGGCTGCTTTTTGTATCTTTTCATATTCTTTATTCATGATAACATTTTACATATATTTCATTTTAATGTCAAATAATGGTTTTATTTTATCTTGTATTGCTTTAAACATAAAAAAAAGATATAATCTTATACAAATGGGAGGTTGAAGTTTATGAGAAACTTTAAAAAATTACTATCTATATTACTTGTAGGTTCATTAGTTCTTATGTGTTCTTGTTCTAAGAGTTCAGGTGCTAAGAGTGCTGCTGATACAAGTAGCAGCAACAAAACTAACGTAATTAAGATTGGTGTATTTGAACCACAAACTGGAGAAAATGGTGGCGGTGGCCTCCAAGAAGTTTATGGTATAAGATATGCTAACCAAGTTTATAAAACAATAACTATAAATGGCACAGAATATACTATTGATCTTGTTGAAGTAGATAATAAATCAGATAAAACAGAGGCTGTAAATGCCGCTAGTAAATTAGTTGCAGAAAAAGTTTCAGTTGTTCTTGGCTCATATGGTTCAGGAGTTTCTATTGCAGCTGGTGAAACATTTGCCGGTGCTAAAATTCCTGCAATTGGATGTTCATGTACAAATCCTCAAGTTACTAATGGAAATCCATATTACTTCAGAGTTTGCTACCTTGATCCATTTCAAGGAAAAGTTATGGCAAGCTATGCTCACGAACAAGGATATACAAAAGCAGCTATAATATCTCAACTTGGTGATGATTATTCTTCTGGACTTGCAAAATTCTTCGTTGATGAATTTAAAAATCTTGGTGGAGAAATTGTAAGTGATGAAAAATTCCAAACAAACCAAACAGATTTCAAAGCCATACTTACAAATATTAAAAAAGTAAATCCTGATTTCATATTTGCACCATCTTCTATTACAACTGCCCCTATGATTATCCAACAGGCTCGCGAACTTGGAATCGAAGCAAAATTTGCTGGTGGTGATACATGGGAAAACGAGACAATAATTAAAAACTCTAATGGTTACGCTGAAGGTGCTATATGCTCTACATTCTATGATGATGCAGATGAGGGAAATGAGGAAACTCAAAAATTCGTAAAAGGATTTAAGCCATATCTTGCTCAATATGAAAAAGATGAAAATATTCCTGGCGTTTGCGCACTTGGATATGATGCTTATCTTACTGCTTACAAAGCTATTGAAGCAGCACAAAGCACAAAAGGCGAAG
Source organism: uncultured Lachnospiraceae bacterium (assembly GCA_946407765.1). Lineage (GTDB taxonomy): Bacteria > Bacillota > Clostridia > Lachnospirales > Lachnospiraceae > UBA3633. The sequence goes on along the minus strand of CAMJPD010000074.1, from coordinate 662 downwards.
ACATCGCTAAAGCTCTTAACAATTTACATCTTGTAGGAGTAACTGGGAATATAAGTTTTGACGAAAATGGAGATGCCAAGAAAGATACATCATATATCAAAGTTGTTAAAGGAAACAAATTCGTATTCGAAAAGAAACAACAGACAGATGCAAATTAATAATATTTAGATAATAAAAAAACTCTCACGAAAGTGAGAGTTTTTTATTAATTAAATCCATATACTTTTTGAGCTAGTTTATAAGCTGTTATAGTTATCTTCTTACCTATGTCACCAGGAATATTTACCCCTTGACCTAGTATATTATGTTTCAATTTATTATATAGTGGTCTATTGGTAGCTTTAAGATTTTTCCATAAATTTGTTTTTTCCTTTTCCCACTTTTCATCCTTAGACATTATAGATAAGACGCTTGTGACTGTCATAATGATGCTTAGGTAACTTATCATATAATCTTTTAAATTTCTAGTTGGAATATTAATTACATCAACATCATTAAGCATTATATTAGTTACTTTATATTGTTGTTCAAGTCTTCCTATCATAACTTTTTCATTAACACTTTGATCAGAACGGCCTATATAATAATGATATAAGTTAAGATCCATATAGTATAATGTCTCTACAAATTGCATAGGATAATATGCATATATATTATCAACA
>CAMJPD010000073.1 GCA_946407765.1 uncultured Lachnospiraceae bacterium | reverse complement strand
GGATATGTACTAAAGCGCTTGCTTCGTAGAGCAGTTCTCAATGGAAGAAAGCTTGGAATCAAACATACATTTATGAAAGATCTTGCAAAAACTGTTATTGAATTATCTCATGGTGGTTATCCAGAATTAAAAGAAAAACAAGATTTGATAATTAAAACTCTAGAAGCAGAAGAAAATAATTTTAATCTTACTATAGACCAAGGTCTTAGCATACTTAATGAATATGCTGAAGATTTATCTAAAAATAATTCTAAAGTTTTATCAGGAGATAAGGCATTCAAATTATATGATACATATGGCTTCCCTATTGATTTAACTAAAGAAATTTTATTGGAAAAAAATATTACTATAGATGAAGAAGAGTATAATAAATTAATGCAAGGTCAGAAAGATACTGCAAGGAATGCTAGAGCTAAAACAAATTATATGGGTGCTGATATAACTATATATCAATCTATAGATCCAAATCTATCTTCAGAATTTGTTGGATATGATACTTTAGAATGTGATTCTAAAATAGAGATTATGACTAAAGAAAATGATTTTGCTGACTCATTATCAGAAGGTGATGTTGGAACAATATTTGTTAAAAAGACTCCTTTTTATGCAACTATGGGCGGTCAGGATCATGATGAAGGAATAATTAAATATAATGATAATATTTTTGAAGTAGAAAATGTATTCAAAGTTTCTGATAATAAGATCGCTCACTTTGGAGTTGTTAAGAAAGGTACATTTAAAAAAGGTGATAATGTTACATTAGAAGTTAACAAAACAAGAAGAAATTCTATTATGAGAAATCACTCTGCAACTCACCTTCTCCAAGCAGCTTTAAGAAGCGTTCTTGGAAGCCATGTAGAGCAAGCAGGATCTTTTGTTGGAGATGATAGACTTAGATTTGACTTTACTCATTTTTCGGCACTAACTGATAAAGAGATTAAAAAAGTAGAAGATTTAGTTAATGAAAATATTTTAAAACATTCTAAAGTAGATATTAAAGAAATGCCAATTGATGAGGCAAGAAAAGCTGGTGCCACAGCACTCTTTGGTGAAAAATATGGAAATATAGTTAGAACGGTTAAGATGGGAGATTTTTCATTTGAGCTTTGCGGTGGAACACATGTAACTAATACATCTGACATAGATAGATTCAAAATTATAAGTGAAGAATCTGTATCTCAAGGAGTTAGACGTATAGAAGCCATTACAGGAGATGGACTTAAAGCTTATAATGAAAAAAATTCTAAAATATTAGAATCTCTTGCATCAATTCTTAAAACTAATATTAATGGCGTTGAAACTAAGGTTAATTCCATGCTTTCTGAAATTGATGAACTTAAAAAGAAAATTAACAAACTTAAAAATGAGAAAGCAAAAGATGTAATGGGTGATATTGAAGTTAAGTCACATAAAGATTTTTCTTATTGCATAGGTATGTTTGATGGAATTGATATGAATGGACTAAGAAATGTTGGTGATGGTCTTAAATCAAAGTATGATAGAATAGTTTTAGTTCTTGGAAGTATCAATGAAGATAAACCTAATTTATTATGTATGGTATCTGATAAGCTTGCTGCCTCAGGTATAAATGCTAAAGATATTATTTCAAATATTGCTCCAATTATAGGAGGAGCTGGTGGTGGAAGAAATAATATGGCTCAAGCAGGTGGTAAGGATAAAACTAAAATAAAAGAGGCATTAGATAAGGCAGAAGCATTGATAACAAATACTTAATCTCAATTTAATTATATAATGAGATATTTAAGATATATAGGAGATGGTTATGGGAGATAAGAAAGATTTTAAAGAAGAATTTAAAAAGATAAGTGATAGAGCAAGTGAAAATGTTAAAAAACTTTTTGATAAAGTAAAAAGTTATAATTATGCTGAAAAGTTTGACTCTGTTAAGAAGTTTACATCTGAAAAATTAAAAGATTTAAAGAATGGAAAGCTTAATGAAAAACTAAGTGATCTTAAAAAGTCTGCAAGTGAAAAACTTGATAAGATTAAAGAAACAGATTTTAAAACTAATATAGATAATGCAAAAAGTGCAGTTAATTCTAAAGTAACTGAATTTAAGACAATGGACCCTAAGAAACAAAATAAATTACTTATTAGAGTAATATTTGTTTTAATTGCATTTATATTTCTATTATTAATTTCAAGATCTTGCTCTAAGCCAAGAACTGTAAGCAAGACTGGTGATGGAAAGTATCAATTAGTAGAAAGAGCTAATAACGTTGGTAATTTTAACAAATTAAAAATCACACTTAAGGATCCTGCAGAAGCTCAACAAATCATAGCCAATGAAATTATTAATGGCAATATTGCAAGAAAGACATATAGAACAAGAGATTATGTATATAGATTATCTGCATCTAAAGATAAGAATGCTAACTTAAGTGGTTATACATATACATGGTCTGGCCAGATTAATATGGATTCTATATGTGAAGATTTTAGAGAGATAAGAGTAATTGCACACATTGCTGTAGAAAACCCACAGGTTATTAAAGCAGAGTGGGCAGACAATAATATATACTATTGTATGACAGTTGATGCTCTAACTAGTAGAGAAGCATTCTTACAAGAAGTTAACAGAGTTGTAATACAAAATCATGAATATGATGAGAAATATGCTGAAGAAAATAAAGATAAAGTTAGAGAATCAATGGAATCAATCATAAGACAAAATGCTGGACAAATTCCTGCAGATATACAAAAGTATATAGATGATTTAAAAAAGCAGAATAGTTCTAAAAAATAAATAATGAAATATACATCTTTTATCGTTAAGTATGCCGAGATAGGCATCAAGGGTAAAAATAAATATCGATTTGAGGATGCACTTGTAAATCGTATTAAAAAAGTTATACAAGATATTGGTTCTTTTAATGTATCTAAGTCTCAAAGTAGAATATATATACACTCAAATGGTGATTATGACTATGATAAATTAATATCTACTTTAAAATGTATATTTGGAATTGCATCAATTTCTCCTATATATCAGATTAAAAAAACTAATTATATTGATTTATCTAAGGCAGTTTTAGAATATCTAAATCTTGAATATGGAAAAGATAAGAGTTTTAGTTTTAAAGTAAGGGCCAAGAGATTAGATAAAAAATTTGAAATAACAAGTGATGATATCAATAGAGAACTTGGGCATGATATATTAGAAAATTTTTCAAATTCTAAAGTAGATGTTCATAATCCAGATTTTATTTTGCATATAGAAGTTCGTGAAGATATTAATATATATTCTATATCTATACCTGGACCTGGCGGAATGCCATATGGAACTAATGGGAAAGGAATGTTGCTGTTATCTGGAGGAATAGATTCTCCTGTTGCAGGAATTATGATTGCCAAACGAGGTGTACTTATAGATGCATGTTACTTCCATGCACCTCCTTATACATCTGATAGAGCAAAGCAAAAAGTTATTGATCTTGCTAAAATCATGTCAAAATATTGTGGTCCTATATGTCTTAATATAATTAATTTTACAGATATTCAGCTTGCAATATATGAAAAATGTCCGCATGACGAATTAACAATAATCATGAGAAGATATATGATGAAGATTGCTGAGAGAATTGCAAGTGAAGATAATTGTCTTGGACTTATAACTGGTGAAAGCATAGGTCAAGTTGCATCACAAACAATGGCATCAATGCTTTCAACTAATGAAGTATGCCATATGCCTGTGTACAGGCCGTTAATTGGATTTGATAAATTAGAAATAGTAGAAAAGGCAATTGAATATGGAACATATGAAACATCGATACTTCCATATGAAGATTGCTGCACAATTTTTGTTGCCAAGCATCCCGTAACAAAACCATCACTTAATATAATTAAAAAATCAGAAAATGCATTATCTGAAATAATTGATGAGCTAATAGAAAAAGCACTTAATACTAAAGAGAAAATTATGCTTGACACATATGCTTAAAATAGTGTAAAATTTAAAAGCTGCTTTTTTAGCGCTCACTTCATGGTGGGTATAGCGCAGTTGGTTAGAGCGCCAGATTGTGGATCTGGAGGTCGTGG
>CAMJPD010000072.1 GCA_946407765.1 uncultured Lachnospiraceae bacterium | reverse complement strand
GCAAAATAAGTGCAAAAAAAGCAGACTTAATTATAAGAGGCATGTATTCATGGCCTATAGCATATATTAATTTGGGCGATAAAAAGCTTCAAATTCATAAAGCTTATGTAGTGCCAGATGATCAGGTAAATAAAATTGAAGGAGAGATTAAAAATAATACATCTAAAGAATTTTACATAAAATTTAAGGAAGGAATATTAAGACTTGATAAAGTAAAACCTGAAGGTAAAAACTTGATGGACGGAAAGGCTTTTCTGCTTGGATATAGAAAATAATATGAAACAAAATATTAGAAATTATACATATGAGCAATTAGAAAATATATTAATTGATGCAGGAGAAAAGAAATTTAGAGCATCACAAATTTTTGAATGGCTGCATAAGAGAGGTAGTTATATTAATAGTTTTGAAGATATGACTAATATATCTCTTTCTTTGAGAGAAAAACTTGAGAATGAATTTAGTATAGATGCTGTATATATAGAAAAGGAGTATATTTCTAAAATTGACGATACTAAAAAATATTTAATTAGATTGAATGATAATAACATAATCGAAAGTGTGATTATGGAATATAAATTTGGTTCTAGCATGTGTATTTCTACACAAGTTGGATGCAATATGGGATGTGAATTTTGTGCTTCTACAAAAAATGGATTGATTAGAAATATGGAAACATATGAAATGCTTGGTGAAGTATACGCACCAAAAATTAATATTTCCAATATAGTCCTAATGGGTTCTGGTGAACCACTTAATAACTACGATAATGTAATTAATTTTATTAAGATTATTAATGATGATAAAGGATACAACCTTGGAAAAAGAAGCATAACTGTTTCTACTTGTGGAATTGTTCCTAATATTGTGAGGCTTGCGCAAGATGCAAAAGGTATTAATCTTGCTCTTAGTTTACATTCTGCAATTGAAGAAAAAAGAAAAAAAATAATGAAAATAGCAAGTAAATATACTCTAGAAGATACCATGCGTGCAATTAGAGAGTTTTTTATAATAACAAAAAGAAGGTTATCTCTAGAATATAGTTTGATAAAAGGATTCAATGATGGATTAGAAGATGTAAAAGCTTTATGTAATTTATGCAAGACATATCTAGATGGCTGTGAGTATTATATTAATTTAATTAAAGTAAATGAGATTAGTGAAACTAATTTTAAAAAGCCTTCAGATGACACAGTAATGAAATTTAGAGATTATCTTAACAATAATGGTATTGTTGCAACAATTAGAAGGACATTAGGTGAAGATATATCTGGCTCATGTGGTCAATTAAGAAATTCATATATAGCATAAGTTGGAAATATATAGATGAAATTTTTTGGAAAAACAGATACTGGAAGAAGAAGACAGATTAATCAAGACTGTTTTTTTGCGTCTGATAAACCAATTGGCGATTTTCCAAATTTATTTCTAGTAGCTGATGGAGTTGGTAGGGGTTCTGGTGGTGAATATGCATCTAGGCATACAATAGATGTAATAGTTAATTATTTTGAAAGAGTTAGAGACACATATACTAAGGGTCAGTTATTTCATTCTGCAATTAATATTGCAAATCTAGATCTATATAACAAATCAAGAAGTGATAGTAATTATTATGAAACTGGAACTACGCTGGTTGGAGGCTATATTGAAAACGATAGATTGTCTATAATAAATATAGGCGACTCAAGATGTTATAAAATCTCAGATACGATTAAACAAATCAGTTATGACCACAGTTATGCAGAGGAATTAGTAAGAAAGGGAGCAATAGAAAGGGGTTCTCCTGATTATGATGCAACTAAGAACTCGATTGTTCGTGCTGTTGGTGCTGAGCCTAAAATCAAAATTGATTATTTTGACCTAATACTTGAGAAAGATGATTATATATTATTCTGTTCCGATGGTCTGACGAATATGCTGACGAATCAAAATATTCTAGATATTGTAAAGACAGAAGGCTTGAGTATAGAGGACAAAGTTAACAAACTAATCGATAAAGCAAATGAGGCAGGAGGAAAGGATAATATAACAGCTGTGCTAGTACAAGTTGATGAAATAAAAGATAGCTTAAAAGAGTTGGAGGACCGAGTATTATGAAAAAGAATAAAAAAATAGATGACAAAAAATTATTATCGGGCAGATATGAAATAATTGAATTAATTGGCACAGGAAGTATGAGCTATGTTTATAAAGCCAAGGATACTCAGAAAAATAGAATCGTAGCAATAAAAATACTTAGGTCAGAACTTAATGATGATGAAACTTTTATCAAGGGATTTAAGACGGAGGCTCATGCAGCCATTAATTTGCAATCAGAAAATATAATTGCAGGTTATGATGTGGTTGATGAGAAAGATCTTCACTATATTGTAATGGAACTTGCAGATGGTATTCCTCTTAAAAAGTATATATTGCAACATGAGAGATTGTCCAATGAAGAAGTAGTTAAAATTGGAACACAAATTGTCAGTGGTATAAATTGTGCACACAAAATAGGGCTAATACATAGAGATATTAAGCCACAAAATATAATCATAAATGATAAAGGACTAGTAAAAGTAACGGACTTTGGTATTGCAAGAGTGGTTACCAGCTCAACTATTAATGCTGCAGTTATTGGAAGTGTTCATTATATATCACCTGAACAAGCTAAGGGCGGAAGTGTTGATGAAAGAAGTGATATATATTCAATTGGATGCGTATTATATGAATTGATAACAGGCAGGGTACCTTTTGAAGGAGAGAGTACTGTAAGCGTTGTCATGTCACATATTAAGGATAATGTTGTTCCTCCATCTAAACTTAATCCAGATATATATCCTAGTCTTGAAAAAATAATTCTTAAATGTTTATCTAAAATACCTTCTAGAAGATATAGCAGCGCAATAGAATTGCTTAACGATTTAAATAAAGCATGTAAAGATACTTCTGGTAAATATGTTGATTATTATCAAGAGGAACAAATTGACTCAACTATAGTTATGACCGAAGAAGATATGAAACTTATTTCTAAGTTCTCTAATAATAAGCCACTACCTGATATTAGAAACGAGGGTGATGGTGATGTTGAAGTTTTACTCGATAAACATGGAGTAAGCAACAATTTCTTTATTAGGCACTACAATGCAATTCTTGCAGTAATAGTTGTCTTACTTGTAATATTTATATCATTTATGGGCAATTATATATATAGAAACAATATATTGAATAGGGGAAATCTAGCATCAGGTAGCCAAGCATTTAGAAATCTTGATTATAATAATATTCCTGTCTCTGGCCTACCTATTGAAACCGCCTTATCTGTAGCAAGAGAGTATGGAATAAAACTTGAGATTGAAGATTATGAATATTCAGATGTATATGAATATGGAACAATAACAAGAGTTATTGGAGAAAATTATAAAATGGGTGACATAGTAAAAATTGCTATGTCTAAAGGACCTAAGGTATTAGACTTTACAGATTTATCTTGGCTTAATAATATAACACTTGGACAATTTATTGATATGCTTGATGATAGAAAACTCTCATATAAAATTGAAGAAGAGTTCAATAGTAATGTTCCTATGGGTCATATTGTTAGTGTTAATAAAAAATTAAGTACGGACTATGGAGACCTCGTTGTTACTGTAAGTATGGGTAGTTCTAATGAATATGCAACAGTTCCTAATCTTGTTGGAAGGCAGTTATCAATTGCAAGATCATTAGTAAATTCTTCTGGTTTTATAGTAGGCGGAGTTTCTTATCTTAAACATGCTACAGTTCCACTTGGTGAAGTAATATCACAATCTCAGGATGCAGGTTTGTCAAGATATAAAGGTTCTGCGATTGATTTAGTTGTAAGTAGTGGACCATATGGAGATGATTTTAGTGTTCGTGGTACATCAATATGGAAAGGCCAAATTAATACATATTATATTCTAGAAAGTGATCCAACCGGTCAGTCTAATTCAATATTTGCCTATATAAGACTTAGACAAATCTCTGGAGGTAAAGTGAAATTTTATAATTTAAGTAAAATTAGATCTTATAAAAGAGGAACCTCAATCCCTGTAATATTTGGTGAGATATTAGGAGAAGAAGGTATATCTGAAGGATATGTAGAAATTGTTGATGTTATAAAAGATGAAATACTCGCATCATATCCTGTTAAATTTGTACAAAGGTAGGATT
>CAMJPD010000071.1 GCA_946407765.1 uncultured Lachnospiraceae bacterium | reverse complement strand
AAAATTTTAACTGGATTTTATTCACAAGAAAAAAATACTATGGATGTAATTTTTATAGGAACGAGTACAACTTACACATCATATATACCACTAGATGCATGGAAAGAGTATGGAATATCATCATATATATATGCAACTAATGTAATGTTCGAGAATTTTATAAAATATTCTATAAAAGATGTATTGAAATATCAGTCTCCACAATTACTACTTATAGATATCACTCCATATTTATTTAAAACATATGCTGGGAGCAATTATTTTACTGATGATAAACTTGATGTATATATAAAATTTAATATTGATAGCAGAAAATATTCTTTCGATAGATTAGAATATCTGAGCGAAATTATCAAGGATCAAAATGGAACAATATCTGATTATATTTATTACTTTTTTGATATTGCAAGATACCATACTAATGACATTGATATATCTAATTATAATAATAGTAAGAAAGATCCTAATTATGGATTTAAACATATGAGACTTGTAGATGGCGTTGATATAGACATTGATAATGCAATTAAAGATGAAGGCCAGTCTAGTTCAATATCAAGCAGGGAGTTATCATATCTTAAAGAATTATTAACTTATGTGAATAAATTAGATATTGATGTACTATTTTATTGTCCACCAATTTTTACATATGAAAAATTTAATATTGAATCAAAGAATTTTGTTAAAAGATATATTGAAAATAGTGGATTTAAATTCTTGGATTTATTTAACAAAAAAGAAGAAATTGGACTCGATTATAAATATGATTATTATGATTATATGCATTTTAATTTTCTTGGAGCCCAAAAAATAACTAATTACTTATGTAAATATATAAAGAATAATTATGATATAGAAGATAAGAGAAGCGATATTAAATATGCATTTTTAAATGATGATTATAAAGTATGGGAAAAAATTAAAGAAGATTATGATTTCTTGGACAAAACTGGGGTTGCGGCATTAAAATTAAATATGCCAAGGCATTAAAGTGCAGCCTCAACTATTTTTAAAAAATCTTCTTTAAGACTTGCTCCGCCGATAAGTCCGCCATCTATATTTGGTTTAGAGAATAATTCTTTAGCATTAGATCCATTTACAGAGCCACCATATTGTATTCTAATATTTTCTGCTGTATCAGCATCATATAGTTCTTTTATACAAGATCTAATAAATGAGCATATTTCTTCTGCCTGATCGCTAGTAGCTGCAAGACCAGTGCCTATAGCCCAGATTGGTTCATAGGCAATAACCATAGAAGCTATCTTTTCTTTTGATATAGTTTTTAAGTCAGAAACTAGCTGGTTTTTGATAAAGTCTTTATATGTGCCAGCATTACGTAAATCAAGATTTTCTCCTACGCATAGTATAGGTGTTATATTTTTATCAAAAGCTTTAATTAATTTTTTATTTATACATTCATCTGTGTCATTAAAATATGTCCTTCTTTCACTATGACCTATAATACAGTAACTTATACCAATGTCATTAAGCATATCAAAACTAATTTCGCCAGTATAAGCTCCTTTATCTTCAAAATGAGCATTTTGTGCTCCAATTTTAATATTGGTATTTTTAGTTGATGAAATAGCAGTATGTAAATCAACAAAAGGGGTGCAATATACAACATCAATTTTATCTGTATTGGCACTCATAAGCAAATTGATTAATTCATTTGTCTTAGATGGAAGTATATTCATCTTCCAATTTCCAGCTACAATTTTTTTTCTCATTATATCTCCTTAAAAAAATGCGGCTTTTCTAGCCGCATAAAAATTATTTTTTATTTAAACATTTAATTCCAGGAAGTTCAGTGCCTTCAAGGAAAGTAAGTGTTGCACCACCACCTGTTGATATGTGGAACATTTTATCGGTTACATTAGCCATAGAAACTGCTGATACGCTATCACCACCTCCTATAATTGTTTTTGCACCTTTAAGTTCGCTTAATTTTCTAGCAATACAATATGAACCAAGTCTAAACGATGGATTTTCAAATAGTCCCATAGGGCCATTCCATACAACACATTTTGCACCATCTAGTGCTTTCATAAATGATTTTATTGATTCTCTTCCTATATCTAATCCCATATAATTTTTATCGAATTCTGCAAACTTAAAAGTCTTAGTTGGGACTTTAGCATCAATAGGATTAGGAAAATCTATTGTTGCAACAGTATCTACTGGTAGAAGTATTTCTTTTTTAAGTTTCTTAGCTTTAGATAGCATTTCTTTACAATAATCTATTTTAGATTCATCTAGAAGAGAAGTTCCAACCTCATAACCTTGTGCCTTAAGGAAAGTATATGCCATACCACCACCAATAATTAATTTGTCGCAGTGTTCAAGGAGGTTATCAATAATTTTAAGTTTGTCTTTAATCTTGGCGCCACCAAGAATTCCAACAAATGGTCTAGGTGGGTTTTCTAAAAGCATTCCAAGTATAGACACCTCTTTTTCAAGTAGATATCCAGCAACACATGTTTTGACAAATTTTGCAACACCATATGTTGAAGCATGTGCTCTATGTGCTGTACCAAAAGCATCATTTACATATATATCGCAAGTAGAAGCGAGTTCCTTAGCAAATGATTCATCATTATTTTCTTCTTCAATTCTATAACGTAAATTTTCTAGTAATACAATATCTCCATCTTTCATGGAATGTATTGAATCTAAAACAGAAGATGAGATTACTTTATCATCATGTAAGAATTTTACATCCTTTTTAAGAATCTCTGATAATCTAGTAGCAACAGGTTTTAATGTTAATTTTGGATCTGGTTTTCCTTGAGCTTTGCCAAGATGAGAACATAATATAATTCTGCCACCATCTTTTATTATTTTTTTAATTGTAGGAATGGTTGCTTTAATTCTTGTATCATCAGAAATAGAACCATTGACAATAGGGACATTAAAGTCACATCTAATTAATACATGCTGAGATTTTGCATTAATATCATCAATTGTTTTAACACTAAACTTGCTCATATGTAATCACCTCGAATATTATTTTAAACTTGCAATATATTTTAAAGTTCTTATAAGTTGAGATGTGTATGAATTTTCATTGTCATACCAGCTTACAACTTGTACTTGGTAACAATCGTCAGAAATTTTAGACACCATTGTTTGTGTCGCATCAAATAGTGAGCCATAAGTCATACCAACAATATCACTTGATACAATTTGATCTTCATTGTATCCAAAACTTTCATTGGCAGCTTTCTTCATTGCAGCATTGATTTTGTCTGGTGTTATATCTGAACCTTTTACAACTGCAAATAGAAGAGTAGTAGAACCTGTAGGTGTAGGAACTCTTTGAGCAGCACCAATTAATTTTCCATTAAGCTCTGGTATTACAAGTCCTATTGCCTTGGCAGCGCCTGTAGAGTTTGGAACAATATTACAAGCAGCAGCTCTTGCACGTCTAAAATCACCTTTTCTGTGTGGTCCATCAAGAACCATCTGGTCTCCTGTGTAAGCATGTATAGTTGCCATAATACCAGATACGATAGGATATGTATCATTTAATGCTTTAGCCATAGGAGCAAGGCAGTTTGTAGTACATGATGCTGCAGATATAACAGAATCTTCTTTTGTAAGATTTGTATGATTAACATTATAAACTATAGTTGGAAGATCATTTCCAGCAGGAGCTGATATAACTACTTTTTTAGCACCTGCTTTTATATGTGCCATAGATTTTTCTTTAGATGTGTAGAATCCTGTAGCCTCTAAAACTACATCAACATTCAAATCCTTCCATGGAAGATTGGCTGCATCTGCCTCTTTATATATAGTTATTTTTTTGCCATCTACTGTAATATAGTTTTCGCCAGCTGTTACTTTATCTTTTAAATTATATCTACCTTGAGTAGAATCATATTTTAAAAGATGGGCAAGCATTTCTGGACTTGTTAAATCGTTGATAGCAACGATATTAAAATCTGGATTGCCAAATATTTGTCTAAAAGCAAGTCTTCCAATTCTTCCAAAACCATTAATAGCTACATTAACACTCATAAACACACCCCTTTAATTTTTCTTATATTATATCATATTATTTGTAGCAATTATAAATTTACTTGCCATAAATAATATAATTAGCAATATTATCTGCGTGGTCGGAAACACGCTCTAAGTTATTAATACATTCTAAGAACACGACACCTTCTTCAGTTTTGTTA
>CAMJPD010000070.1 GCA_946407765.1 uncultured Lachnospiraceae bacterium | reverse complement strand
AAAACAGTTCAGGAATTAAATGGTGAAGCACTTTCAAAATGTGTTAATAAGCCATGCATCAAGGCAGATGATGAATGTTATAACTGCGAGTGGTCAACCGAGCTTTATATGAAAGAAGCAATAGAAGAATATATTAAAGGCTGGGTTGCACTTCATTTTATTGCTAAAGAATTTAATCTTGGAGCAAGTGATGGATTTGTATTCAATATGTCTGTTGGATATAATCTGGATGATATTAAAAAGAAGGATACAGATACATTTATTAATGTTATGAAAGATGCAAATCTTGATCCAGTATTTGCTGAGTGCAAGAAGTATCTTAAAGACCATATAAGTGAATATAAAAATTTTACAGCTGAAGATGTAGATAAAATTCCATCAAGAATTTGTGATTCAGTAACAGAATCAACACTTCATGGATGTCCACCAGAAGAAATTGAAAAGATTGCAACATATCTTATGCTTGAAAAAAGACTTAATACATTTATAAAATGTAATCCAACACTTCTTGGTTATGAAAGAGCAAGAGCTATACTTGATGAAATGGGTTATGACTATATTGCATTCACAGACTCGCATTTCTTAACTGACCTCCAATATTCTGATGCCATAGCTATGCTTAAAAGACTCAATGAACTTGCAGATAAAGAAGGTTTAACATTTGGTGTTAAGCTTACTAATACATTCCCTGTTGATGTAACAAGAAATGAACTTCCATCTAATGAAATGTATATGTCGGGTAAGTCACTTTTTGGTCTTTCAATTAAGGTTGCTCAAATGCTATCTACAGATTTTAATGGTAAGTTGAAGATAGCTTATTCAGGTGGCGCAGATTTCTTCAATATTGATAAATTAGTTAATATAGGTATATGGCCTGTTACAGTTGCAACAACTATTTTAAAACCAGGTGGATACGAAAGACTAGTTCAAATGTCTGAAAAAATAATGAAGAATGTAAGCGGCAGAGTAGATTTTAAGGGAATAGACGTATCTGCACTTGATAAACTTGCAGAAGATTGTAAGAAGGACAACCACTTAGTTAAGAAGTCGCAAAAAGTTAAAGTTAATAAGCTACCAAAGAAAGTCCCACTTATATCATGCTTTACTGCACCATGTTCTGAAACTTGTCCTATAAACCAAGATATATCATTATACAATTATTATGTAAAGAAAGAAGAATATGATAAGGCATTAGAAGTAATTTATAAAACGAACCCTCTTCCATTTATGACAGGAAATATATGTGCTCATCCTTGTATGGTTAACTGTATGAGAAATCATTATGAAGATAGTGTAAATATAAGAGGAAATAAATTACTTGCTGCTAAGAATGCATATAATAATATAATTTCTAAAATAACAAAGCCTGCAAGTAATGGTAAGAAAGTTGCTGTTGTAGGTGCAGGACCTGGTGGCATTGCCGTATCAAGCTTTCTTGCAAGAGCAGGCTTTGAAGTAACATGTTATGATCAAGATAAGAAAGCCGGCGGTACTGTTGCAAATATAATTCCAAAATTTAGAATTCCTTCATCAGATATTGAAAATGATGTAAATTATGCTAAAGCTTATGGTGTTAAATTTGAACTTGGAAAAGAAATAACTGATATAAAAAAATTGAAATCAGAATTTGATTATGTAGTACTTGCAATTGGTGCACATAAAGGTCTTAAAGCAGGAATTACAGGAGAAGAAAATTGTATTTCATCACATAAATTCCTTAGAGAATTTAATGATACAGATGGAAAAGTAAGTCTTGGAAAATCAGTAGCTGTTATTGGAGGCGGTAACACTGCTATGGACTGCGTGAGAGCAGCAAAAAGATGTGCTGGCGTAGAAAATGTATATCTAGTTTATAGAAGAAATTTACTTAATGCTCCATGTGATGAAGAAGAATCTGATCTTGCAATCAAGGAAGGAGTAATCATAAAAGAATTACTTGCACCAAAGAGTTTTGACAAGAAAGTTTTAGTGGCTACTAAGTGTAAACTTGGAGCACTTGATGAAAAGGGCAGAAATACCATAGAGACTACATCTGAAGTGGAAGATTTAAATGTTGACTGCGTTATTACTGCTATAGGTGAGGGGGTCGATGGTGAATTCTACAAGAATAACGGAATGAATGTAGATGAAAAAGGAAGGCCAGTACTTGATAAGAATATGATGACATGTATGGAAGGAGTTTATTCTATAGGTGATGGAGCACTTGGTGCATCAATTATAGTAAATGCAATTAGAGATGCTAAAAAAGTTGCATCTGCAATTGCTGGTATCACATTTGATAAGAATGTTCTTCCTGATACAAATTATGAAACATTATATAAGGAAAGAGGAATACTTAAAGATAAAAGTAAAGGCTCTGATGGGGATAGATGCTTACATTGTAATTATGTATGTGAGACATGTAATGAAGTATGTCCTAATAGGGCAAATGTTCATGTAATATTATCTGATGGCTCTCATCAAGTTGTTCACGTAGATAATATGTGTAATGAGTGTGGAAACTGTGCAAGCTTCTGCCCATATGATAGCAGACCATATAAAGATAAATGGACTTTATTTAGTGATGATAAGGCAATGAAAGAATCTACTAATGATGGTTTCTATTATAAAGATGATAAAACAGCACATGTTCGTCTTGCAGGTAATGAATTTGATTATCAATTAAATAGTGGATCAAGTAACATAGGAGCTCTTTCTGAAGTAATTGATAAAATAAAATCTGATAGATCATATATGATATATTAATTTATTAAATATATTTAGAGGGTGATATGGTTAAGTTTTTTGTAAATGGCAAGGAATATGAATTTGATGATGAAAGAAAAGTAATAGATTGTTTAAGAGATGACCTAAATCTTCTTTCAGTAAAAGACGGATGTAGCCAAGGTGCTTGTGGAACTTGTACTGTTCTTATAGATGGCGAAGCTAAAAAGTGCTGTGTTCAGAAAGCAAGAATGGTTGCTGGAAAGCACATAATAACAGTAGAAGGACTAAGTGATAGAGAAAAGGAAGTTTTCACTTATGCATTTGGCAGAGCAGGAGCAGTTCAATGTGGTTTTTGTATTCCAGGCATGGTAATGTGTGCCAAGGGTCTTATAGATAAAAATAATAATCCTGGTAGAGTAGATGTTGTAAATGCAATAAGAAATAATTATTGTCGTTGCACAGGGTATAAAAAAATTATTGATGGCATACTTCTTGCTGCTAAAATGCTTAGAGAAAATACTACACCTAAAGATGAAGATAAGGTTTTAAAAGTAGGAGATAGTCCTATAAGATGTGATGCATATGATAAAGTACTTGGAAGAGCAAAATATGCAGACGATTATGTATTTGATGATATGCTATATTGCAGCGCAGTAAGATCATCTTTCCCTAGAGCAAGAGTTAAAAAAATTGATATATCAGAAGCTGAAAAGATAGATGGAGTTGTAAAAGTTCTTACAGCTAAGGACATCACAGGTTCTAAAATTACAGGACATTTAAAACAAGATTGGAATGTTCTTATAGAAGAAGGACATATTACTAATTATCTTGGTGATGCTATAGCCCTTGTATATGCAGAAAATAAAGAAGCACTTGAAAAGGGAAAGGCTGCAGTTAAAATTGATTATGAAGAATTAGAATTTGTAGATAGTGCATGGAAGGGAATGGAAAAAAATGCACCTATAGTTCATGAAGGTGATAAGACCAATATTCTTGTTGAAAAAACAATTAATAGAGGCGACGTAGAAAAAGCACTTAAAAAATCTAAATATGTTGTTCATGAAATTTTCTCAGTTCCATATACTGACCATGCCTTCTTAGAGCCAGAATGCTGCGTTGCACTTCCACTTGATGGGGGCGTATATATTTATTCATCTGACCAAAGTACATATGATACAAGAAGAGAATGTGCAAATATTTTAGGTCTTCATGAAGAAAAAGTTATAGTTGAAAACTCATTCGTAGGTGGCGCATTTGGTGGTAAGGAAGATATGTCTTGCCAGCCTTATGCTGCACTTGGTGCATATATATTAAAAAGGCCAGTTAAGTCATTCCTTACAAGAGATGAAAGCTTATTATGCCATCCAAAAAGACATCCTATGGATATGGACTTTACTATGGGATGTGATGAAAAAGGAAAGATTACTGCACTTTCTGCAATAGTTGTTGCAGATACAGGAGCATATGCATCTCTTGGTGGTCCAGTACTTGAGAGAGCATGTACTCATGCGGCAGGACCATATAAT
>CAMJPD010000069.1 GCA_946407765.1 uncultured Lachnospiraceae bacterium | reverse complement strand
GGCAAATTCTCTTTCACCTTGAAGGACATTTATATCAACTGCTGGTTGGTTGTCGGCAGCAGTAGAGAAGATTTGTGACTTTTTAGTTGGGATAGTAGTATTTCTTTCTATCATATGAGTTGCAACACCACCCATAGTTTCAATTGAAAGTGTTAGTGGAGTTACATCAAGAAGTAGAACATCACCTGCACCTGCATCTCCTGATAATTTGCCTCCTTGAATTGCTGCACCTATAGCAACACATTCATCTGGATTTAATTCCTTAGATGGTTCCTTACCTGTAAGTTGCTTAACTTTTTCTTGAACTGATGGAATTCTTGTAGAACCACCAACAAGAAGAACTTTACCAAGATCTGCATTAGTGATTCCTGCATCTTTCATAGCATTTTGAACTGGGATAACAGTTCTCTCAGTAAGATCAGCAGTTAATTCTTCGAACTTAGCTCTTGTAAGTTTGATATCTAAGTGTTTTGGACCATCATTTGTTGCTGTTATAAATGGAAGGTTGATATCTGTCTGTGTCTGGCTTGATAATTCCTTCTTAGCTTTTTCTGCAGCTTCTTTAAGTCTCTGCATAGCCATCTTATCTGTTGATAGGTCAACTCCATCTGATTTTTTAAATTCTGAAACAAGGTAGTCAACAATTTTATTATCGTAGTCATCACCACCAAGGTGTGTATCGCCATTGGTTGCAAGAACTTCAACAACGCCATCACCTATATCAATGATAGAAACATCGAATGTTCCACCACCAAGGTCATATACCATGATCTTTTGTTCTTTAGAATCATCAAGTCCATATGCAAGAGCAGCACTTGTTGGTTCGTTGATAATTCTCTTAACATTAAGTCCTGCAATCTTTCCTGCATCTTTTGTTGCTTGACGTTGTGCGTCATTAAAGTATGCTGGAACTGTGATAACAGCTTCTGTAATTTTTTCCCCTATATAACTTTCAGCATCTGCCTTTAATTTTTGTAAAATCATAGCAGATATTTCTTGTGGAGTGTATGCCTTACCATCTATGTCCTTCTTATAGTCTTCACCCATATGTCTCTTGATAGAAGAGATAGTTCTGTCTGGATTTGTAACAGCTTGACGCTTTGCACCATCACCAATTAATCGCTCCCCTGTTTTAGTAAAGCCTACAACTGATGGAGTTGTTCTAACTCCTTCTGCATTAGCAATTACTGTTGGTTTACCACCTTCCATAACTGCCATACAAGAGTTAGTTGTTCCTAAATCTATACCTATTATTTTACTCATTTTATTTTCCTCCTAATCGTAAATTGTTATAATTATTTTTTAACTTTTACCATGCTGTGTCTTAATATCTGATCTTTATATGTATAACCTGGTTGTAAGTCTGCTGTAATAGTTCCTTCTTCAGCATCTGATTCTTCATCGGTCATTACAGCATTATGTAAATTTGGATCAAACTGCTTACCTAAGGCATCAATCTTTTTGACATTTAATTCATCTAGGAATTTATTCATCTGCTTGTAGATTTGCTCTATGCCTTTT
Source organism: uncultured Lachnospiraceae bacterium (assembly GCA_946407765.1). Taxonomy (GTDB): domain Bacteria; phylum Bacillota; class Clostridia; order Lachnospirales; family Lachnospiraceae; genus UBA3633. The sequence continues at coordinate 2,723 of CAMJPD010000069.1, read as the reverse complement.
GCAAAATTTTCTTCTTGTTTTTTTGTTGTGCTTTCATCAACCTCATTACTAGTACATGCGTCAGAGTTTATATTTTGATTATTAAGTGATTCAATTGCTCTGTCAAAATTGTCAACTACAGGAAGAAGTTTTGTTAATACTTCTGAAGCACCGAGGTCAATCATTGTAAGTCTTTCTTTATCATTACGTTTTCTAAAATTTTCAAACTCAGCAAGCAATCTAGTGTATTTTTCTTTTAGTTCAGTATTTTCTTTAGTAAGTTTAGATATTTCATCTAGTTCTTCGTTTTGATTTTCTAAAGTTTCATCAGTGCCAGTTTCTTCATCTTGCTTTGTGTCTTTAGTAGTATTGTTTAGTTCTTGTTCTGATTCTGATTCTTTGTCATCTGCAATTTCATTTGCTTTAGTATTTTGTTCTTCCAAGTTTGTATCCTCCATAGTTTCATTAGTTTTATTTGTTTCATATTCATTTTCATATCCATTTTCCAAAACCTATGCCTCCTTATATTTATTAAAGTTAGAGTTAAGCCATCAGTTTATAGTTAGCACTCAGTCCTTACGAGTGCTAATAATACTATATATTAGAAGATTTGTCAAGTGCTTGTTTAGAAATGTTTGCCCTAATTTATGTAAAATTAAGGATTTTTATGGTATAATTGGCATGTTTGGGGGTTAATATGGTTAAAGATTATGATATAGAACCTATGTTTACAGAAGAAGAGCTCGATAAGAAGATTAGGGAGCTCGGGGAGAGGATATCTGCCGATTATAAGGGCAAGGATATCCATATTGTTTGTATACTTAGAGGGGCAGTTGTATTTACTGCTGAACTTATTAAGAGAATTAATAACGAAAATTTAGATATAGATTTTATGAGTGTTTCAAGCTATGGTAATGAAATGACATCATCTGGCGATATCAAAATTATCAAGGACCTTGATGAGCCTATAGAAGGTAAGGATGTATTAATTGTAGAAGATATTATAGATACTGGAAAGACGCTTGCAAAATTAGTTGCACTTCTTAAAACAAGAAATCCTAAATCAATTGAGATTTGCACCTTACTTGATAAGCCAGAAAGAAGAGAGGCAAATGTTAATGTTAAGTATGTTGGTTTTAAAATTCCAGATAAGTTTGTAGTAGGATTTGGAATTGATTATGCCCAAAAGCATAGAGGGCTTCCATATATAGGTTGCGTTAAAAACGCTGATTAATTATTCTAATTCCTTTTCTGCTTGAATCATGAGACTCTTGATTGTTCCAATTACTTTTTCATAATTCATACGCTTTGGACCAATTACACCTATTGTTCCAACAAGACCATTACCGAAGTTACAATTAGCAGTTATAACTGAACAATCTTCCATAGAACCTACACCAGTTTCCTTACCGATATAGACCTTAATTTCATTCTTGTCATTTTTAGAATTATTGATTATTGACACTAACTCATTCTTAGTTTCAAAAGTCTTAAGTAGAGAATTTGCATTTTCACCAGATGTAATTTCAGGATATTTGAACAAGTTGCCCGCACCTGATGTAAGTATATTGCTATCATTAGATTCGGCAGTAAGTACTTCTATAATTTTAGCAAGTATCATACCAATTAACTTCTTGCTTTTTGGCATAGCACTTGCAAGTTCTTCTAAAGTTTCTTTATTAAGATTGCTAATTGTCTTACTATCAAGTTCCTTGCTTATCAGTAGTGAGACTTTTAGAAGTTCTTCTGGAGTTGGTACTATATTAATTTCATCGCCTAGTTCAAGTGTAGTTGTTTTAAATATATTGCCTTCACATACTACAACAATTAAGAGCTTTCCAATTTCGAGTTGAGATATTTGAACATATTTTATTTTATATTCTAGGGTAGATGGAGCAGATACTAAGGCTGCATATTGAGTATTTGATGCAATAGCTCTAACAAGGCCAGTCATCATATTCTCTAATTTATCAACTCTAGAAAACATTTCGCCTTTTAATTTTTCTATTTCTATTTCTTTATCTTTAATAATCTGGTCAACATAATATCTATATCCTTTATCGCTAGGAATACGGCCTGCAGATGTATGTGGCTGTATGATATAGCCTTCCTCTACAAGATCGCTCATGACATTACGAATAGTAGCAGGAGATAGGTCAAAACCCTCCTGCTTAGATATGGTTCTAGAACCTACAGGCTCTCCAGTCTCTAGGTAAGTCTTAACTATGGTTTTTAAGATTATGCTATGCCTACTGCCTTCTTCTAATAAATTTTTCTTATTATTTTTCATAATTAACCAATTTTCAACCTGCCACGTATATTAGCACAATTAGTCGTAAATATAAAGATATGATAAGGGTCCTGTAATATCAGCATTTAGGCAAATGTATATTAATTTAGGGGCGTTCCATTTGAGATATTGTACATAAAACTTCCTAAAAATCGTTAAAAATTTGTCAGAATTATATTAAAAAACAACGAAACATAATGTTGACATGGTCTTTTAATTATGGTAGAGTTCTAAAACTTGCCCTAAAAGCAACCTTGTTTTTATGGCATTTGTTCTTTGAAAAATTAAACACAATCCCTGAATTTTAAGTAAAAATTACTTAAAAACCACATTTTTTTGTGGTGCAAATGCTGAATATGCATTTGCTTCAATTCTAAAAAAGTATATTCGGAAATTAATTTTAGTCAGCAAAACTGATTACAAGATTAAACTTAATACACTATAGTTTACAATA
>CAMJPD010000068.1 GCA_946407765.1 uncultured Lachnospiraceae bacterium | reverse complement strand
TTCTAACTTGAATGCAGATTTAAGGAGAGCTTCTCCATAACCAGTAGAACAAGAAGATACTATATTAGTATTTTTTGGAAGTATTTTACTAAGTTCTTTTATAGATTCCTTGGCCGTATCTATAGTTGATCCTGAATTATTTTTATAGAATGAATATAGAAGTTCTCCTTGTTTTGATATAAGAGCAATTTTAGTTGTAGTAGACCCAGCATCAATACCGAGGAAGCAGTCTCCCTCATAATCTTTAATATCTTTTTTAATAACTGCAGCTTCTTTATGTCTTTCTACAAATTCATTATATTCTTCTTCATTATTAAATAATGGATCTAGTCTCTTAATTTCACTATCTAGTTTTATTCCCTTTTGTAATTTATCTATTAATTCATCTATAGAATATTCAGTATATTTTTTATTTGTACTTAGATTAGATTTTGTCATACTAGAACCAAGTGCAGCAAAAAGGTGAGAATTTTCTGGAATGATTGCAGTTTCATCATTAAGTTTTAAAGTTCTTATAAAACAATTTCTAAGTTCAGGTAAGAAGTGGAGAGGACCTCCAAGGAAGGCAACATGGCCTCTAATTGGCTTTCCGCATGCAAGGCCTGAGATTGTTTGATTTACAACTGCATTAAAAATTGAAACTGATAAGTCTTCTTTAGTTGCACCTTCATTAATTAATGGTTGTATATCAGATTTTGCAAAAACACCGCATCTTGCTGCTATTGGATATATAGATTTATAATTTTTAGCATATTCATTAAGACCTGTTGCATCAGTTTTAAGAAGAGATGCCATCTGGTCAATAAATGAACCAGTACCACCTGCGCAGATTCCATTCATTCTCTGGTCAACGCTGTCGCCATCAAAATAAATAATTTTAGCATCTTCACCGCCAAGTTCTATTGCAACATCAGTTTGTGGTGCATAAAATTTAAGAGCCTTAGATACGGCAACAACTTCTTGAATAAATTCAACATTCAATGCTTTAGATAATGATAAACCACCAGACCCAGTAATTCTTATTGATATTAATTTATTAGAAAAATCTACAGACTTTCTTGCATCAATTAAAATATTGACTAAAGTATTTTGTATATCAGCAAAATGTCTTTTATAGTCAGAAAAATAAATTTTATTATTGTCATCGATCAGTGCGATTTTGACTGTGGTCGAACCGATATCAATTCCTAAATTAAATATATTATTCATAACAACATATATATATTATCACAAAATAAAAATAGTTTATATGATTAAGCATGAATGGGCCTTAATATTTACATATTATCAAAATTTTGATATAATTACAATCCAGTAAAGGGAGTAATAATTGTAAATGTTATTTAGTTCTTTAGTTTTTGTGTGGTACTTTCTCCCAATAGTGTTCATACTCACAAGTTTGGTACCAAGTACAAAAATTAAAAATATAATTCTATTAATAGCAAGTATATTTTTCTATACTTGGGGCGAACCTAAATATATTTTATTGATGCTATTTTCTATAACTCTCAATTATACTTTTGGAATCTTCACTAATTATTGTAAAGAAAAAAAATTATTTTTTATTGCCTGCGTTATATTAAATCTTGCACTCCTTGGATACTTTAAATATTTTAATTTTTTTGTAATTACTCTTAATAGAGTTTTTTCTAGAGAAATATTACATACAAGAGATATTGCTCTTCCTATAGGTATATCATTTTATACATTTCAAGCACTTTCTTATGTAATAGATGTATATAGGGGAAAAACTCCAGCACAAGAAAATATATTAAAACTTGCACTCTATGTTTCATTCTTTCCACAATTAATTGCAGGACCTATCGTAAAATATCATGATGTTGCACTTCAGCTTGAAGAAAGAAAGGCAGATGTAGAAAAAATTGCATTTGGCATAAAAAGATTTGTATTTGGTCTTTCTAAAAAAGTCTTACTTGCTAATACATTTGCCGGTGTAGTAGATGAACTTATGAGAGAATATAATAGGCCATTTACTTCGCCAGCTCTTATGTGGGGAATTGTTATTTTATATGCAATGCAGATATATTACGACTTTTCTGGATATTCTGATATGGCAATAGGACTAGGAAAGATGTTTGGTTTTGACTTCCTTGAGAATTTTAATTATCCATATATGGCAACATCAATTTCCGATTTCTGGCGTAGATGGCATATGTCACTTTCTACATGGTTTAAAGAATATTTATATATACCACTTGGTGGAAATAGAAAAGGTGAACTACGTACTTGCATAAATCTTGTAATAGTTTTCTTCTGCACAGGACTTTGGCATGGAGCAAGTTTTTCATTTATATTCTGGGGGCTCTATTATGCCTTCTTCCTAATATGTGAAAAATTATTCCTTGGGAAGCTTCTTGATAAAAATCCTGTTAAGTTGATTAATAGAATATATACAATTTTTATCGTATTAATTGGTTGGTTGTTATTTAGAGTTGATAGATTTAAATATTTTTTTGATTCATTAAGTATTATGTTTAATATAAAACAAAGTGCTCATGATTATACACTATTTATGTTTTATGATAAGAGAATAATATTTTATTTAATTGTAGGAATTATCCTATGTGGTCCTATTCAGTGTATCCCTCAAATTAAAAAATATTTATTCAATGAAGAAAAAATTTATGTGATTGATGCAATCTTAGCATCTGCATTACTTTTTGTATGTATAATGGTTCTTGTTAATAATACATATAATCCATTTATATATTTTAGGTTTTAATAATGGGAAAGACTGATAAAAATAAAATAGACTTAAATACTATGTATGATAATTCAAGAAAGAGCTTAAACAAGACTCCTAATTTTGATATTCCAAAATTAGAACCTCCTAAATTTAAAATTCCAAAATTTAAGATGCCAAAATTTGATTTACTAAAATTTAAGAAATCACAATTTAATAAAATTGATTTTTCATTATCTAAAATTGTTTCTATTTTTATAATAATTATATTCCTTAGTTTAATTATTGCACCTAATGTAGCATGGAAGGTAATGGGTAAGTGGGGAAGTGAAGAATATAATAGAGAAAATAGAGGATTTGCACCATTCCCACAAATTGTAAAGGAGAATTATTTAAATATTGCACATGGTATAGATGAGTGGATATCTGACCATACTCCATTTAGAAAATTTTTCCTTGAAACATATGCCTCTATCAATAGATACCTATTTGAATCTGCAGATTCTCAAAGAGTTATGTTTGGAAAGGATGGATTTGTGTTTTTTAAGATCAATGAAGATTCTATAGTTGATACTCTTGGTATACATCCATATAATGAAGATCAAATGGCCAAAATACTTGCCAAGATGCTTAAAGTTAGAGATCTGTATGCAAGAAATAAAGATGATTATATATTATTCATTGCTCCAAATAAAGAAGTTGTATATAATGACAAAGTTTTTGATCCATTTAGGAAAAAGGCAGAAACTTCAACTGCAAAACAGCTTGTAAAATATATTAGAGAACATTCTGATATTAAAGTAGTCTATCCTCTTGGAGAACTTCAAGAAGGAAGAAAAATTATGGATACATATTATAAAACAGATGATCACTGGAATGCTTATGGTGCATATATAGGAGCAGGAGAGCTTATTGAAGCTTTAACTGGAGATAAGACTGATTATTCATACTTTGAAACTAGACCAGATGTTGATGAAAATTTACTTACTGATTTACTTGATATGATACATATGCCTAAAGATTATGATAAGTCAGAAAATTTTGCTATCAAAGGTTATAGCAAATATGATACTAAGAATACATGGTTATATAGAACAAATCCTAATTTTGTTATTGGAATTGATTGTTCTATTGTAGAAGAACCAGTTGATGATAGATCAGTTACTATAATTAGAGATTCATTTGCAATAAAGATGATGTATGTACTCAGCCAGTATTTTAAAACAGTAAATTATATACATTATAGTAGTCTTGATGCTGATACACAAACAGGAAGTTCTATATTCCATTCTGATATATTCATACATGAATTTGTAGAAAGATCTTTATGGCGTATAGAAAAAGATCTCGATCAATTGATTGAAAATGGCGAGAGATATTTTGGCGAAGATGAAAATGATGATAGCTACACTAAGATAATTAAAGGCGAGTCAGATTCTAAATTACTTGAAGAAGCAATTAGGAAAGTTAAGAATAAAGAATTCGTTCAGAATTCACTTGTAAGAAAAGTATCTGGTGAAGAAGTAGTTGAAGGTCCTTATGCTGTTGACGAACTTCCATATGATCCTATACTTGTAGAAGAAACTATTCCAGAATCTACATATCAAACTATTGATGATAGAGATGTACAAGAGTCTATT
>CAMJPD010000067.1 GCA_946407765.1 uncultured Lachnospiraceae bacterium | reverse complement strand
GAAGTGCTTCATATCCAAGAAGCATGGCGATTTCTTCAACTAGTTGTCTAAATTCGTTAGTTCCTGTTGTAATGGATCTTAAAATAGTAATTTTGTGTTTGATTAGGGGATGGTCAGAAATAAAAACATTTTTCTCACTTTGAATCATGAATAGAACTCCTTATCTAATTTCATATTCTACTATCACATAATCGCCATATGTCTTAGATACAGGGATACTAAAGAATAATGTATTGCCCTTCCTATAGCTAAAGCTCTTAGGCCACTTCTCACGGCCAAAGTTAGAAAAGTCAGCCGTATCGAATATATCTATGTAATAAGATTTTTTATTCTTTTTGATTTCTGTTTTTAATTTAGATACTTTGCTTGATGCTACACCTACGAATTTTACTTCACTAGATAAGATATATTCTGCAAGTTCATTAGATGTACATATATCATTAATACCTACTGTCTTACCTGTTGTAAGATTTATACAGTGAGTATAGAAAATATTAGCTGCATTAGAAGATGTTGTAGTCTGTCTCTTTTTGGTGCCTTGAGTAGGCGCTGCAGGTGCAGCTGGAGCTTTTGGAAGATTACCACCTTCTAGTCCTTTTAATATATCAACTAAAGATTCTGCTTGTTGTTGGAGTATTGCACCATTATATGCATTAGCACCTTGTGGGAACTGACCAGGAACACCTGCACTTTGAGCTGGATTTTGAGGAATAGCACCTACATTACTACCTGGATAAAATCCAAGGCCGCTAAATGCATAAACTTTATTTTCAGTATCAATTTCTCCTTCCTTAGTTAGTTCATCATCATCTCCTGCCATTGCAAGGATCCTTGATTTTGAATATTTGCCTGTGTAAAGTATTGATAAATATTTATCGTTTATTGTATCAACTGTAGCATCAATTTTAAGATAATAATTCTTAACTGGATATAAGTCTATAATAGATATTGCTTTCTTATATATATCAGAATTAATCTTGGTTTGCAAATCACTATCTTCAATATTATTTACTATTGGATAACGAATTTGTATTCTATCATTTTCAGAAAAATATTCTTTATATGTTACACTTGGAAGAACTGGCTCTGCCTTAGTTGTTTCTGTAGTTTCAGCACTTGTTTCTCTTTCCTTCATTTCCTTACTGATGGCATATTTTAATCTATCAAAAAATTCAAAATTAAATGATGGTTTTGGTAATTGATAAGGATAAGATTTAATATTTACTGCAAGGAATATAGCAATACAGCATACGAGAACTAAAGTTGAAACAGCAAATAATGCTGTAAGACAACCTGCACCTTTATTGCTATTATCATGTCTAATTACTACTCTTCTTCTTTTCATATTAAAGCCACCACTTATTATAATTAGTTTCTATTAATTTGTTCATTCTCACTCTTATATATAGTATTAGGATTTATGCAGCCGCGAACACTAGATAGTGGATATACTAAAGCGCCTCTTCCTATAATTGTTCCAGGGTTAATAACTGAATTGCAGCCAACTTCTGCATTATCTCCTATAACACCGCCAAACTTTTTAAGTCCTGTTTCTATCTTTCCATCTTCACATGTTACATTAATTAAGTTCTTATCTAATTTAAGATTAGACATTACAACTCCTGCACCAATATGTGCCTTGTATCCAAGGATACAATCTCCAAGATAATTAAAATGAGGAGCCTGAGAATTATTAAACATAATTACGTTCTTGGCCTCGCAGGAATTTCCAAGGACACAATCATCACCTATAATTACATTCTCGCGAATGAATGCTGAATTTCTAATATCTGCATCACGCCCTATAATAATATTACGACCAAGGTATACTGACTTAAGTACTGTAACTGATTTATGAACATATACTCCGTCTTTTATTCTATTATAATCAGGACCAAGTCTTGATGTTAATTCTCTAAACATAGAATTAATCCTTGGGATTGCTTCCCATGGGTAATTTGTTCCTTTAAATAGCAAACTATAATCTGTTTTAGATAAATCGAGTAAATTTGTTGTTAATAATTCTTCTTTCTTCATATAAACCAACCTTATAGATTTTATCATATTTATTTTTTTTTATCAATTAAGAATAATCTATAATCCTAAGGCAAATATCAAGCATTTTAATAGTTTTTATATGGTTTATTTTATTTTATACCCGTTTATGTTAATATATACTAAATTTGGTATTTTAAGGGGAAATATGATAGAAAAATCTAAAAATCAAGAGCAATATAAAATAGATTATTTTGTAACTATTGCTCCACTGTGCATAATACTAGGCCTATTCATAGTCTTTGTACTATTTCCAGAAAAGTCCAATAATATAATAAAATCTTTAAGATTTTTCTTTACTGACACTATAGGAATATATTATCTAGTTTTTGGAGTAGCCTTATTCTTACTTTCTTTATTTATCGCTTTTTCTAAATATGGAAAAATTATTCTAGGTAAGCCAGATGAAAAGCCAAAATATACTTTCTTTCAATGGGGAGCCATGATGTTTTGTGCTGGACTTGCTGCTGATATATTATTCTACTCACTTTGCGAATGGGTTATGTATATAACAGATCCTCATGTAATAAGAATGTCAGATAATCCTTATGCCATGTCTAGTGCATATTCATTATTTCACTGGGGTCCTATGCCTTGGTGTTTTTATTTATGTCTTGCAAGCGCATTTGGATTTATGATACATGTAAGAAATAGAAATACTCAAAAATTTTCTGAGAGCCTTCGTCCTTTACTTGGAGGAAAAGTTGATGGAATACCAGGAAAAGCAGTTGATATATTTGCAATATTTGCCCTAATTGCAGGATGTGCTACTACATTTTGCGTTGCTACTCCGTTACTTACTGCATCATTACATAATTTATTTGGTATTCCTGATAACAAACTTACTACAATAATTATTTTATGCCTTGTATGTGCAATATATACGACTTCATTATTTAACGGTCTTAAAGGAATTAATATCTTATCTAAGTTATGCATATTTATATATCTTAGCTTCATTGCTTATGTATTAATATTTTCAGGGCAAATAAGTTTTATAATAAAAAATTCTGTAAATGCAATTGGTTTATTTATTAAAAATTTTGCATATATGTCACTATATACTGATCCAACAAGAGAAACATCTTTCCCTCAAACATGGACTTGTTTCTTCTGGGCATACTGGATGGTTTGGTGCATAGCAGCTCCATTCTTTATAGGAATAATAAGTAAAGGAAGAAGTATAAAACAAACTATACTTGGTGGCTATCTATTTGGCCTTGCAAGTACTTATATTGGTTTTCTTGTAATTGGAAATTGGACTATGGGTCTTAATATAAATAATATTGTTGATGTTCTTGGAATATATTCTAAGAATGAAAACTTGTATGAAACTATAATAGCTTGTATGAATGCTCTCCCACTATCTATACTTCCAAATATAATACTCATAATTTCTATGATTGCTTTTTATGCAACAAGTTATGATTCTATATCACTTGTTGCTTCATATTATTCATATAAGAACATAACAAGTGATATAACACCTGGTACCAAAATTAAATTGTTCTGGGCAATATTACTTATACTTCTTCCTATAGCACTTTTATTTTCTGAAAGTGGCATGACTAATATACAAGGAATAAGTATAATCGGAGCCTTCCCTATAGGAATCATAATGATATTAATTATGATAAGCTTTTTTAAGGATGCAAATAATTATCTAAATGGCAACTAAGATAAAAAAATATAAAATTAAATCTTATGCAAAAATCAATCTTGCTTTAGATGTAATTAGAATAAGAAAAGATGGATATCATGAAATAGATACTATATTACATAATATTAATAATCTATATGATGAAGTAGAAATATCTATATATAAGAATCCTCATAATAAAAAAGCAAATATAAATGTAATATGCAATAATTTTTCTATACCTAAAAAATCTAATCTTGCATACAAAGCAAGCATGCTTATGTGCGATCTGTATGGTATTAAGGATAAGATCAATATCAAAATAAAAAAGAATATTCCTCTATCTAGTGGTCTTGCAGGAGGATCAAGTAATGCCGCAAGCTGTATTATGGCACTAAATAAAATTTATAAATTAAATTTAGATGATAAAAAATTATGTAAGATAGCACAAAAGATTGGTGCTGATGTATCACACTTCATACTTGGAGGAAATACTAGAGCAAGAGGTTTTGGAGAAAAACTAACAAAATTAAATAAATTCAAAATGCCAGTTCTTCTACTTGCCAAGGCTGGTAAAAAAAGTGCAACTAAAGATGTATATAAAAAAATAGATATGTACAAAAAAGATTTTGGTAAAATTAATATAAATAAAATTGTAAAATTATTAAGAAATAATGATGTAAAAAATGCATCAATGTATATGGGGAATATATTAGAAAAAGCATATAGTAAAAATAATAAGATAAGAAAAATTAAAAATATTATGTTAGAATCTAAT
>CAMJPD010000066.1 GCA_946407765.1 uncultured Lachnospiraceae bacterium | reverse complement strand
CTTGTTAAAAATCAAATTGTAAATGGTAAATTTAAAGTAAATGAGTTCGGTCAGTGGTACGCCCAGTTCGGTATTGTTAAAGTTTACACTCAATCTAAGAGAAGAATATTTGATTCTGATAATGATGTTAAAGTACCTCTTCCGCCTAAAGTTAGGAAAATTAGCACAATATCAGTTCCTAATAGATCTAAAGCATCGCCATCTAATGCTTCACCATCTTATATAGTAATTATAGAAGAGGAAGAACCAGAAGCATTTATTAATACAACTAAGAAGAAAATTTTTAAGGGCGAAGACAGTAATGAAAGAGTAAACTTAGTTGGTCCTAAAGGGCAGGCACCTAAGAAGGCCAGTGCAAGTGCTCCTTCACTTAGAATTATTAGTAAAGGTACTAACTTGCTTAAGAAGATGAAGGAAGTTCCAACAGCCAAATATGAAAATGTCGGATCAATTGATACAGTTGCAATGGAAGAACAGAGAGAAATTAAGCTACATGGTAGAGTTCAACCTGGTAAAAATCTCAAGAATTTTGTCAATGTATCAACTAAATTTACTAAAGATATTGCAAGTACAAAAATATTTGGAGGAAGCACTTGGAAAGATTGTATGCTTCTTTCGGGCAATGAAGCATATGTTAAATTTGATGTTAAGGGTTATAATTATTTAACTGTAGAAGTTGCAGAACAGAGCCATGTTGTAAGTGATGATAATGAAACTTATACATACTTAGAAGTTTTTGAGAATGGTGAGTCAATAGGAACCTATGATGGATTTAATGATTCTGACCCTGAAACAATAGAAATATATTTTGATGAATCAGAAACAAAAACTATAGCGTTTAAATTATTTGTTAGTGGGACATATACAACAAGAAAAGTTTATATGAGGAATGGAAGACTCCGCAGGCTTAGAGACTTTACGGAATCAGAATATAATGTCGTTAAGACAGAACTTAACGAGTTTGGAGTTTTAGTTAAGAGTACTGAAACTGCACCTGCTTATGATCCATTTGCAGATTACGAGTCAACCACTGAAGAAGAGGAAGAAACAACAAGTAAGAGAAAAGTCAAATCAGTTCGTAAGACTACTGCAAGTAGTGAGAAAGATAAGGAATCAGAAAGTAAAAATGATGATGCTGAGCAGACATCAGAAACAGCCAAGGAAGCAGATAATACTAGTGAATCTACCAATAAGAAGGATACAATCAATAAAAAAGATTCAAAATAAGTTTTTGATTAATACTATATCCTAAATTAAACAATTTATTGAATATTATTAATAAATATGTTATTATAAATATGCACATATGAGCAATTTGTTAAGAAAAGATTTAATAATAAAGAAACTAAAATATACATTATTAGCAATTTTATTTTTATTTTTATTTACTTCAACTTCATACGCAGATGGCTGGACTAAGGTTGGTAATGAGTGGAAGTATATTAAGAATGGAGAATATGAAACTAATAAGATTTTAGATTTAGCTGATGGACTTTACTTTATAAACGAATATGGAAGTATGGCAGAAAATCGCTGGATTGAATTTACAGAAACTTCTAAAATGTATGCAGGAAGCGATGGCAAGTTATATAGAGGTGGAGTCTATAAAGTTGAGAATGTTCCTTATTATTTTAATCATAGTGGTTTTCTTGAATATGGATGGATCGACGATATTTACTATGCAGATGAATTCGGTGTGCTTTGCACAGGATTTAAGGAAGTTAAGATTTTAGATTATTGGAAGGATGCCGATAATGTTCTTTCTACTGCATGGTTTTATTTTAGTCCAGACACATACAAAAAAACTTATGCAACAAATTCTGACTATGTTACAAAACTTATAGATGGCAAAAGATATAGTTTTAACGAACATGGAATCATGAGCGTTGGTTGGTGTAAAGTTAAGGATGCTATACCTGAAATTGCAGGTTATATGTATTTCAATACTTTACCATCAAGCAAATTTGCATTTGGCGAGGCTGTAACTAATACATGGTATGCTGTTGAAGCTCCTAAATTTTCATCTGCCAATGGTGATGTTTCATGGTTTTATTTTTCAGGCAATGGATATCCAAAATGTGGTGAGCAAGGAAGATATACTAAAACTTTAATTAACGGAAAGTATTACTTGTTCAATCAATATGGAAACCCAGTTTATGGAATTAGAGAAGTTGATGGTGAATATTATTATTTTGGTAATAACATTAACAATTGCTCCATGAAAACTGGTGCAGTTTCTGTTGAAATTGAGGGCAACGAAGCTATATCATATTTTTTTACAACATCAGGTTACGGATTAACTGGTGTGAAAGATGGAAAGTTGTATTATAAAGGCAGACTACAGACAGCTGATCAGACATTAAGAATTGAAGCCTTTCATGTAAATAACAATGATTATTTAGTAAATACAAGTGGCGTTATACTTAAGAACAAATCCAAGATGAAAGATATTGACGGAAATGAATGGACAACTAATGCATCTGGTATTGTAATAAGCTATAGTGAAGATGCCACTATATCTGAAAATCTTTTACCAGAAGTAGACCTAGACTAATTTAAGGAGAAATTTAATGACAACTGGAATTATTGTAGGCATTTGTGTCGTTGCAATATGCTTAATAATTGTGTCTTTTTTCCTTGGTAAGAACACCGAAAAGAAATCTTATTCTAACACTGTTGGCTCAGCACAGGCTAAAGCTAGACAAATAATAGATGAAGCTCAGAAAAATGCAGAAAATGCTAAGATGGAAGCTTTAATTTCTGCTAAGGAGCAGATTTTAAAATCAAGAAATGATCTTGAAGCAGAAATTGTTAAAAGACGTGCTGAAGTTGCAGATGCAGAACGTAGAACTTTAAAAAGAGATGAATTATCAGAAAAAAAGGCAATATCACTTAATGAGAGAGAATCTCAAATTCAGAAGAAAGAACTAGAACTTAAGGACAGAATTGATAGAGCTAATATACTATTAGAAGAAAGAACTAAGGAATTAGAAAGAGTTGCAATGCTCTCTAGAAATCAAGCTAAGGAAGAACTCGTTAATGCTATTAGAGAAACTATGACTCATGACATTGCAAAATATATTAAAGATGCAGAAGCAAAAGCAAGAGAAGAAGGTGACAAGATAGCAGAGGGCATAATTGTTAGCTCAATTAGAAGAATGGCAACTAATTCTATCGCAGAGGCAACCGTTGCAACTGTTCAACTTCCTAATGATGACATGAAAGGTAGAATCATTGGTCGTGAAGGAAGAAATATAAGAACTCTTGAAGCTCTAACTGGTGTAGAATGTTTAATAGATGATACTCCAGAAACTGTTGTTCTTTCAGGTTTTGATCCTGTAAGAAGAGAAGTTGCAAGAATAGCTCTTGAAAAACTTATTCTTGATGGCAGAATTCATCCAGGTAGAATAGAAGAAGTAGTTGAAAAGAGTCAGAAGGAAGTCGATAACATAATTAAGCAAAAGGGTGAAGAAGCTGTTTTTGAAGTTGGCCTCCATGGATTAAACCATGATTTAATTAAATTAATTGGTAGATTACATTTTAGAACAAGCTTTAGTCAAAATGCATTGCTTCATAGTATAGAGGTTGCCCAGCTTTCAGGACTTATGGCGGCAGAGCTTGGCTTAGATATTAAGCTTGCAAAGCGTGCAGGGCTTTTACATGATATAGGAAAAGCGATAGACCATGAAGTGGAAAGTGATCACGTGTCTCTTGGAGTTGATATATGTAAGAAATATAAAGAAAGACCTGAAGTAATAAATGCAGTTGAATCTCATCATGGTAAAGTTGAACCTACAAATCCAATTTCATTTATTGTTGGTGCTGCAGATGCTATTAGTGCAGCAAGACCTGGAGCAAGAAAATCAACTCTTGAAAATTATCTACAGAGACTTAAGCAATTAGAGGATATTACAAATTCATATGAAGGTGTTGAAAGATCATTTGCAGTCCAGGCAGGTAGAGAAGTACGCATATTGGTAAATCCAGAAAAAGTATCTGACGATGAGATGGTGATTATGGCAAGAAATATTGCTCGTCAGATTGAAGATGAGATGAAGTATGCAGGACAGATTAAAGTAAATGTCATTAGAGAAAATAGAGCAATAGAAACAGCCAGATAAATCAATAAAAAAGACATTCCCCAAAGAATGTCTTTTTTATTATAGATTAATTTTCTTCTTTTTCTTTCTTAGCTAGTTCAATTTCTTTATTAATTATATCTGCAGGAGCTTGTTCATATCTTGCAATTTCAAATGAGAAGTCGCCAGTTCCCCCTGTCATTGAACGTAAGTTTTGAGAATAATCATCAATCTCAAGCATAGGAATATCTGCTTCAATTACAGTTTTCCCTTTAGATGATGGATTCATTCCAAGTATTCTGCCTCTTCGTCTATTAAGATCGCCCATTACATCACCAGTATATTGATCTTCAACTTCAACTTTTAAATTGCATATTGGTTCAAGAAGTACAGGAGACGCTTTCATAAATCCATCTTTGAATGCTCCAATTGTTGTTTATAAAGAAATTAAAGATCCTTTACAAAGAGAATATAATCA
>CAMJPD010000065.1 GCA_946407765.1 uncultured Lachnospiraceae bacterium | reverse complement strand
ACCTAAAGGAAAAAATAAGGACAATTTAATGTTACAAGAACTACATGTAAAAAATTTAGCTTTAATTAAAGAAGCTAATATAACATTTGGCGATAAACTCAATATACTTACAGGAGAAACTGGTGCTGGTAAATCAATATTACTCGGATCTATTAATCTTGCACTGGGAAATAGAGCAAGCAAGGATTTAATTAGGGATGGAAGCGATGAAGTGAGTGTTGAGCTCTTATTTAATGTTGGAAAAGATAGCGCTATCTATGATGCCCTGATAAAAAAGTTTGATGAATATGAAATCCCATATGATGATGGTAATATAATAATTCAGCGAAAAGTTTCCAAGGATAAAAGTAGTGCTAAAATAAATATGACATTTGTGACCTTAGATAAACTTAAAGAAATTACAGAACTATTGATAGATATACATGGCCAGCATGATAGTGAAGAATTAAGAAAAGATACAAAACATATTGTTTTTTTGGATAACTATCTTACAAAAGAGTTAAAGGAACTTAAGGCTAAGTTAGCATTAAAGTATGATGAGTTACATATTGCAAAAAAGGAACTCAAGGAATTTGATATAGATGAGAATATGAAGAATAGAGAGATGGATCTTCTCAATTATGAAATTGAAGAAATTGATAATGCTAATCTTAAAAGTGGAGAAGAAGAGGATCTTAATGACAAATATAAAAAGATATCTAATTCTAAAAATATTATAGACTCTATATATTATGCCAAGGAAAGTCTTGATAGATTTGATATATCAGGTGCAATATCGAAACTAAAGAATGTGTCAAAATATGATGAAAGCCTTGAAGGGCTAATAAGTACTTTATATGATATAGAGCAGATTTCTAATGATGCAAAGAAAGATATTGATTCTTATATTAGAGAATATGATTATAGCGAAAGCGATTTATCTAGCATAGAAGATAGGTTAGATTTAATAAGAAATATCTATGCAAAACATGGCGGCGACTATGAAAAGACAATGAAGAATTATGATCTAAAAACTGATAGATTAAATCTTCTTAAAAATTATGATAAAGAAAAATTAGAATGCGAAGAGAGGGTTAAAAAACTAAGTACTGAGCTTTATGATATAAGTAAAAAGATTAGTGAAATTAGAAAGAAGGGATCAAAAAGTTTTGAAAAAGAAGTAATTTCTGAGTTAAAAGAACTTGGATTCCTCAATGTTTCATTTCAGATTAATTTTGAAGAAAGAAATGAGGTTACAAAAAGTGGCATAGATGTAGTAGAATTTATGATATCACTTAATCCAGGTGAGAAGATGAGATCTCTTTCAGATACTTCATCTGGAGGTGAACTTAGCAGAATAATGCTTTCAATTAAAACTATACTTGCAAATCTTGATGAGACAGAAACATTAATATTCGATGAGATAGATGCGGGAATTTCTGGTATTACAGCAAGCAAAGTAGCTGAAAAGCTTAAGAAAATTTCTAACTCAAGACAAGTAATATGTATTACACATTTGCCACAGATTGCTGCATGTTCCGATACGCATTATAAGATAGAAAAGGAAGTTGTAGATGGAAATACATATACAAAACTTATAGAACTTGATGAGAATGGAACAATTAATGAACTCGGCAGATTACTCGGAACAGGAGTTATGTCAGAAAGTGTAATTGCAAATGCAAAGGAATTAAGAAATAATAGTAAGAGGTAAATATGCACATAATTAATTCTATATTAGAAAATAAAATATTAGTTTCGGCAGCAGTAAGCTGGCTTGTTGCAGGCGTACTAAAGATGATAATTGAATTAATGATTAATAAAAAATTACAGATTAAGAGAATTTTTGGTTCAGGAGGTATGCCTTCTTCTCATACAGCAACAGTTATATCTCTTGTTGTTTCAATTGGTTTTATTGAAGGTCCTAGATCTACGGTATTTGCAATTGCATCGATCCTTGCTATTATAGTTATACATGATGCAATGGGTGTTCGTCTTGAAACTGGTAAACAAGGTCAGATTTTGAACAAGATGATATGGGAACTTAATCTTGCAGATGAATTGGAAGTTACTGAAGCGTTAAAGGAGTATGTAGGCCATTATCCTTCACAGGTTATAGTAGGCGGGATAGTTGGAATAATTACCACTCTATGTATGCTTAAATTTTATGGAATTATTTAAAAATAAAAAAGTATTAGTTTTAATAATGATATTAACAATAGGAATTCTTCCTTCTTGTTCTGGTATCAAAATACCTAATGTTAATAGAAATATAGAAGAATATACCAAGAGTGAATCAATGATTTTTGTATCACAACTTAAGAATGAATATGAAGAAACATTTGGATCGGACATATGGAAACTAACAAGTGGTGATGGAAAGACAAAATATGAATCTTATGTAGTAAGTAATGTTAAAAAATATCTCGAAGTTATTAAAACTCTTAATTTATATTTTTCAACTGAAATAGAGAATAGTTCTAAGGTTATTACATCATCAATTAACTCGCAGATAATGAAAGCTGCAAGAGAATATATAGATAGTCTAAGTGATGGTGATAAGAAATATATAAATTGTACACTGGAAGATGTTCTTAAGATGTATACAGAATACTATAAAGCGTGCTACGTTATAGAATATGCTTTAAGAAATGAAGACAATGAAATCAGTGTCTCAGAATCTAAAGTTATAAGAGTTGATCAAATTGTTATGTCTGATAAAGAAAAGGCCATGAAGGTAAGGGAAGATTTGAATCAAAGAGGTGCCAACTTTGCATATTTTGCAAGACAATATAGTGAGAGTGATGTAGTAAGTCTTAAGATAGAAAGGGGAGATGAGTTATCTGGTATGTTCCCTGAAGCTTTCTTACTTGATAATGGTGAAATGAGTGACGTAATAGAGTTTAACAATAAATTTTATATATTTAAGTGTACTGATGCATATGACCAATACGAAACTGAGAAAAGAAAGGAATATATTAAAAAGGCAATAAGATCCAAGGCGTTTACTGATTTTTATACAGAGTATGCAAGTCAAAATGTTATAGTTTTTAAAGATCCATACTGGCAAGATATAAGTCTGTCTAATCATCCAGAAACTAAAACAACGAATTTTTTTGAAATATTTAATAAATATTTTGGAGAAGAATTGAAGTTACAATGAAACTTGGTATAGACATAGGAAGTACTAATACTAAAATAGTTATTGCTGATAATAAGAAGATTATTAATAAGCTATTTTTTTATAAGTCCGGAATAGAAAGTATTAATCTGATAGAGCATGAATTTATATATAATAAAACAAGTGGTCGAGATATTGTAATTACTGGTGTTGGGAGATCTTTTATTGAAACGAACCAGTATCTTAAAAATTTAAAATATAATGAAGGACTTAAAACAGTTTCTGAAATTGATGCTACTGCAACAGGAGCGCTAAATCTTACGAACTTAGAGCATGCACTTGTTGTAAGTTGCGGAACTGGAACTGCGTTCATCCATGCAAAGAAAGATATGTCAAAGCATATTGGAGGAAGCGGTGTTGGTGGCGGAACAATACTTGGCCTTTCTAATTTATTAAATCATGAAGGAAATATAGAAAAAATAAAAAAATCTGCTATGGCTGGCAACACTAATAATATTGACTCCATTATAGGAGATATAACCCAAATTAATACTAATTTGCTTATGCCAAATGTTACAGCATCAAATTTTGGCAAGGTGACAAATGGTAGGCAGTATAAAAAAGATGATATATCAAGTGCAATACTAAATTTAGTATATCAGACTATTGCTATGCTTTCTGTATATGCTGCAAGAAGTGTAGGGGAAACTGATGTTATTTTGGTAGGGGCTATGTCAGAGTCTGAATATGCTAGAAAAGTACTAATGGATGTTAAATTATTGCATGAGGATATAAATTTTTATATTCCAGATGATGGAATATATGCATGTGCATTAGGAGCAACAATATTATGAGATTTGTTTCATGGAATGTAAATGGACTTAGAGCTGTAGCAGGAAAAGGATTTTTAGATATTTTTAAAAATCTCAATGCTGATGTATTTTGCATACAAGAAACTAAGCTGCAAAAAAATCAAATTCCTATAGATTTTGGTGCTGAAGGGTATGAAGATTTTTGGAATTTTGCAATTCAAAAAGGATATTCAGGAGTTGCCACTCTAATTAAGAAGGAAGTATCGAAAAAAAGACTCATAGATACTAAGCAAGGATTTGGAATTGATGAACATAATAAAGAAGGAAGAGTAATTGTTAATGAGTTTGATAAGTTCTTTTTTGTAAATTCTTATGTTCCTAATGCTCAGCCAGAACTAAAGAGACTAGATTATAGGATGAAGTGGGAAGACGATTTATTTAAATTCTTGCAAATGCTTGATAAAGTTAAACCTGTAATATGGTGTGGGGATTTAAATGTAGCACATAGAGAAATTGATTTGAAAAATCCAAAAACCAATCATGGGAACCCTGGATTTAGTGATGAGGAAAGAGCCAAGATGTCTAGGATATTAGATAATGGATTTGTTGATAGTTTTAGATATTTATATCCTGATAAAGTAGGATATACTTGGTGGTCATATAGGCAGAATGCAAGAGCAAATAATACTGGTTGGAGAATTGATTATTTTATTGTGTCTGACA
>CAMJPD010000064.1 GCA_946407765.1 uncultured Lachnospiraceae bacterium | reverse complement strand
GTGTGCAGGAATGATAACTTTTTCGAAAGGTAAAATTATTGACATAAATAATATGAGTGGGCATTTTAGGCCTGATATAAAGTCAATGGGAAAGGTATATGGTTACTTGCAGAAGTTCCAAAAAAAATTCCCAAATGTTTTTTCAGAAAGTTTTAAAATGGAGAAATAGTTATGAGTAATATAGATTTAGAAAATAAAACAAATGTGTTATTTGGGAGAGATTTTTTATCTGAATTGGATGGGTCAAATGATATTAGTGCTGAAAAAGAGAAAGAGTATGATTTACTAGTTAAGGAGTTGTACGAGAATTTCGAATGGAAGGACATATTCAAATGTTGGAATAACTACTTACATGAAAAATGTCTCTCAGAAAGGGATTGCATGAATTTTGCCAATTTATTCTGGGCTTATGAAGGACATAAGCAGGTTATTCCAAATCCGTATGAATTTTTATCTTATTTTTATTATAAGATAGATGTTGATAAAAACTGGGAGATAATTAGAGACTTGCTCGATGGCATGGCCGTAGAAATTCTCCATACAGCTGGTGTGCCAAATGTTTATTACGATGAAAATCCACATTACAGTCCGAATGAAGATCCTAAGATGATAAAGGAAATTGCTAAATGGAAAGAAAAAGCACATAAATAATTGTTCTATCAAGTGGTTTTAAAATAATTTTACTAAAATTTTTAATATATGCAAGGATAAAATGTTAGATAGTGTGTTCGTTAAATATAGACATATTGAACTAGAAGTAGCAAAGGAGGTGTGCAATGCAGTTAAATGATCAAACGATTGGAATGATATTGCTTAGTGCAAATGTTTTTGTACCAATAATTATCTTAATCATAATTTACAATTGTCTTATAAGAAAGCAAGTTGGATTTAAAATAGGTGCTTTTCAAGCAATACTTCCTATCATGCTAGGAGTTATATCTCTACTTATTTCTTTTGCAATAACACTAATACTTGGCCTTTCTACATTGCAGCTTGGTATTTCTCCAATGACAATTCCATATCCTATCCTTAGATCTTTTTATAGTGCATTTTTGTTAGCTGCCTTCCCTGAAGAACTTGCAAAACTCATGATGATATTAATTTCATTAAAAATATTTAAGCCAAAAAATGTACACGAATATATACTTATAGGTTTTGCAGTAGGAATGGGCTTTACATTTTTTGAAGAATATCTATATGGTTCAGGAACACAAATTATTCTTAGATTCTTATTCTTCCCATTCCACCCAGTTTTTGCAGCTATGATGGGAGAAAACTTAGGCCTTGCTGCAAGAAATAAAAAAATGGGAAGGAGAGGTAATTTTGTTCTCTACCTTAAGACATTTTTTATTCCAGTCATAGTTCACACCATCTATGATGCTGCAACAGTAAAGAATTTCATAATAGAAGTAAGAGAAGACTATCTAATAATAGCAGGCATTGCTTTTGCACTTGTAGTGCTCATATGGTCATTTATACTTATTATTAGATTACTCATTCGTTACTTTAGACTTGCCCCAGAATATTCACACCTTACTGTCTAAATAAGGAGAAAATATGTGTAATAATGATATGCTAGATGACATGCTTCTAAACCCAGACCTTTATGACATAGAAGAAGATGAAGAATTAATCGGTGAAGATGATGTCGATGAAGATGAATTTGATTAAATAAAACTTTTCATTAGTATATTACATATCTTAAATTAATAATTACGAAAGACTCTATAACAATAAATATCAAATTTATAAGAGTAAATAATAATATGAATTGCAAAGCCTTTTTGGGATTTAATTTAATATAAGTCCTAAAGGTAATAAGTGAAGCAAGAGACGCAATTAAAGTTCCAAGTCCGCCTATATTTACACCATAAAGAAGTGGTACATAGTCATTAGTAAATTTTGATAGCAGTATACTAGTTGGGACATTGGACATGAATTGGCAGGAGATTAAAGTTGTAAAATATACATCTTTCGCAAGCAGTCCTTTAAAAAACGAATTGACTTGACCAATTCGCACTAGATTAGACGAAAATATAAAGAAAAATACAAAAACAAGTAAAAGAGTATAATCGACGGACTTAAATGCCCTCCTATCAAATATAAATATAACAGTAGGAATCACAATAAGACCAATAAGTGGATGGATTAATCTAAATACAATAAGCACAGCGAGTATAAATAAAGAAACATAAACAATCTCTCTTGTCTTATCTATGCTCACAGGTTTTTCATTTATAGTAAGTTCTGTATTTTCTATTAGAGACCCACTAAGATATAAAAGAATAATAGCAACAAGAAATGGGATAATCATTATCTTCATAAAATCTATGCTTCCTATATTGTATTTTGTATAAATATATAGATTTTGTGGATTACCAAATGGTGTAAGCATTCCTCCAAGGTTTGCAGCTATATTTTGCATTATGAAAACGAATGCTTCCTTGTCCTCGTGGCCTGTTTCTTTAAGAAGTAAATATCCAAGTGGCAAAAAAGTAATAAGAGCCATGTCATTAGCAATAAGCATAGAGCCGGCAAATGTAATAGTAATAAGTGCAAGATAAGACATTCTAAGAGTCTTAAATTTTATAATTATCTGTCTTGCCAGTAAGTAGAAAAAATTAATATCCTTAAATGCAGCAATTATGCAGGATATCATAAAAAGAGAAGATATAGTCTTATAGTCAACATAATGTATATACTCTCTATCAATTGGAACAAAAATACAAGTAATCAAAGCAAGCACAAAGGCTATGGAACAAACTATATTATTTTGAATAAATTTCTTAACCCTTAAAAGCATAACCATTATTCTACCACATATTGCATAATATAGAACATGCAATTAATCAAGTAATATAGTATAATTATTAAAACGATTAAGAAAGGGGGCACATATGGAAATCGCACAAGGAATTAAATATGTCGGCGTATCCGACAAGAACCTTGACCTATTTGAAGGTCAGTACAAAGTCCCAAATGGAATGAGCTACCACTCATACCTCATCCTAGATGACAAAATAGCCATCCTTGATACAGTAGACCTAAGACTAAAAGATGAATGGCTATCAAATATAGAAAAAGAACTTGGTAGCAAAGAACCAGACTATCTCATAGTCCAACATATGGAACCAGACCACTCATCTAATATAAAAAACTTCCTTGATAAATATAAAAACTGCAAAGTAGTTTCATCTTTTGCAGCATTTAATATGATGAAAAACTACTTTGATACAGCATTTACTGATAGACAAGTAGTAATTAAAGAAGGCGATAAATTAGAACTAGGCCACCACACACTAAACTTCATCGCAGCACCTATGGTTCACTGGCCAGAAGTTCACATAACCTACGAAGAAAAAGAAGGAATATTATTTTCGGCCGATGCCTTTGGTAAATTTGGTGTAATGGGAACAAATGAGCCATGGGACGATGAAGCAAGAAGATATTACATAGGAATAGTTGGTATGCATGGCGCCATGGTTCAAACCTTACTTAAAAAAGCAGCCACACTTAAAATAAATAAAATATGTCCGCTCCATGGTGAAATAATTGATAAAGACTTTGGCCACTACCTTGATTTATATGATAAGTGGTCATCTTTCAAAAAAGAAAAAGATGGAATCTGCATTGCCTATACCACAGTCTATGGCCATATGAAAGAAGCAGTAGAAGAACTTGCTAGCTTACTTAAAGGCAGAGGCAAAACTGTCGAAGTTTTTGACCTAGCACGTTCAGATATGAGTGAAGCTTTAGCCAAAGCTTTCATGTACGAAAATATAGTTCTTGCTACAACAACATATAACAATGGCATATTCCCATTCATGAATGATTTCACACACCGTCTTATAGAACACAAGATTCAAAATAAAAATATTGCAATTATGGAAGGTGGTACTTGGGCACCTCAGGCAGGAGACATCTTAACAAAAATGTTTAAAGATCTTCCAAATATCAAAATCCTTGAGCCAAGAGTAACAGTCCTTGGCTCACTCAACAGCACAAGCCGCGACGCCCTCACCAAACTCGCAAGCACTTTATAATGTGAATTTCGTCCTCTCCACATCCAGTCTCACCCCAGTAGGAATCAAAACAGCAAAAACAAAATCAAGCACAAACAATATAAACAAAACACCCGCCACCTTATAAAGCAGCCCCTTCTTTTCCAAAAACTCTAGCACCCAAACAATTTTTTCATACATCAAAAATACAAATATAACCCCCAGCACCCCAAACTTAATAGAAGTAGAAAGAGAAATCCTACCCCCTAAGTTATATGCATAATTAGCATATCCTTTCCAGGGCCAGGTGCCGGTTGCAAATTCAAGAACATAAGAAGATACATATTCCAAAATACTAGCAATAATAAATGTGCCTACAAAAATTATTACAATCTTTAGTAAGGCATTTATTTTTTTATTCCTTATAAGTCTAGAAAAAATAACAAATAAGATTATTCCGCCTATGCCATAAACGGGACATATAGGACCTCTGAAAAACTCACGGGGCATGAAGGTCCAGTGTTCTAGGAAGGTTTCGTAGGCTATTTCGTAGAGCCAGCCGGTGAATGAATAAAAAATAAAAATCAAAAAACCACTTGCCGCATATTTCTTAATATCCATAATCTAGATTATACCACACCTCCCTTAGGCAAATGCTGGCATGTCCTAATATATGCCGGGACGAACCCCTGCCAACCACCAAATTTTGTCGAGCCGTCGCAAGCCCTACGGAAGCCTCGCCTCGCGCTAAGATGGCGCGAGCCGGTCTTCCTTGGACGCCTGCGAGCCGGGCCTCGCATAAGCTCAGCCCGTCTCCAGGACTCTTGCTCCAATGCTCTCCAAAATTTGTGTTGGCAGAGTCCGCCCCCAACAA
>CAMJPD010000063.1 GCA_946407765.1 uncultured Lachnospiraceae bacterium | reverse complement strand
TTGAAAAGCTATATAATTATCATAAAGAAAAAAATGGTCTTATAACTATAGTTACCCATCCTAATTCACATCCATATGATAGTGATTTAGTTGTATTAAAAAAACAATATGACGAATTTATAACATTAAGTGATTATATTAATCTTGGATACAAAAAAGAGGACTTACTCTTACATAATGATAAAACTTTAAATGCATTAAAAAGTGAATTCTATAAGAATATATTTAATTCTAGTGAATATAAAGAACTAATTCATAAAAAACAGAAGAATACAAATCTTGTTCTAAGATATGAAGGGAAGGAAAACTCTAAAGATAGATTGTATTATCATAATTTAGTTAATGCTGGTATGTGTATGATAGAAAGTAGTACACTATCTTATTTTACACAATTAGAAAAAAAAGATTTAGAGAAAGATTTTATTTCATATTATATTAGTAAGGGTGAAGTTTATTCATATAAAACCTGTGAATATATAAAAGATATGGGAACATATGATAGGTTAGATAAAGTAGAAGAAGATATTAAATGCGGTAAATTAAAATCTAATAAAAAATATTCTGCAGTATTTCTAGATAGAGACGGCACTATTAATGTTTATGATGATGAAAATTTAAATAAGAATAATATAGAATTAATTAAAAATGCTGATAAGGCAATTAAATTATTAAATGATAATGGTTATTTATGTATATTGGTAACTAATCAACCTAAAATCTCAAAAAATATAATTACATATGAACTACTTGATGAAATTCATGCAAAATTAGAAACTATGATAGGAAAAATAGGTGCATACTTTGATGAGATATATTATTGTCCTCATCATCAAGAGTATGGAAAGGAAGGCGAAAACCCTGAACTTAAAATAGTATGTGATTGCAGAAAGCCAAATACTGGTATGATAGATAGGGCAGTAGCAGAATATAATATTGATCTATCTACTTCTTATGTAATCGGAGATTCTCATTTTGATTTAGATCTTGGAAAAAATGCAGATGTTAAAACTATCTTGGTTAAGACAGGACTTGGATGTGAGAATATAGATTCAAAAAATTATTATCATTTGTCTGAAGATTTATATGATGCTGCACAGTTTATATTAAATAAAAAGTTTGAATGATTATTCAATTATCTTTTTAATTACATATTCTGCAATCATTAATCCTGCAATTGCTGGCATATAAGATATAACACCTTTTTCTTTTATTATCGGCTCTTCATTTGAATATAGAACTGTAAGTTTTTTTATATTTTCTTTTCTTAACATCTCCCTCATAATTTTAGCAAGAGGGCAAACTGAAGTATTGTATATATCGCAAATTTTAAAAGAAGAAGAATTTAATTTTCTTGCAGTACCCATACAGGATATTATATTAATATTATTTTGATATGCAAATTTAATTATTTCTAATTTAGCATATTTGTCATCAATTGCATCAACAATAAAAATATCTTTATATTCAACATTATTAATTAATTCAAATACTTCGTTAATAGTAATTGTATTTTCAATATCATTAGAATTTGCAGAAACAAGTTTTTTATTAATTGAAATTACAGATGCATTTTTATTAATGGATAGCACTCTTAATTTTGCTTCTTCAGATTTATATTTTCCAATATTGTTTATATTGGTAATTATTTGCCTATTTAAATTTGATTCCTCAATTTTATCAAAGTCAATTAATATGAATTGCTTAACACCTGCTCTTGCAAGAGCTTCAAGTGTAAAACCTCCAACTCCTCCAAGACCAAATATTATAACCATTTTTTTAGATAATTTATTTAATTTATCACTACCTATTAGTTTTTCAGTTCTTATAAAGATTTCACTCATGTAAAAATTATAGATTATATAATATTTTATGTCAAAATGCTCAATTGACATTAATATTAAATTATGATAAAATTTTTTAGACCGTTTAAGGGAGAGTATCGAATTTAAAATATAGACGGCACCATAGGTATAATATCTGTCCCAAAGATTAGCGTTTTTGGGATTTTTTTATTTATAGGAGGGTGTATGAAAAAGTTTGTAAGCATATTTTTAACTTGTAGTATTGTAGTATTTTGTATTTCTGGATGTGTAAGTATAAATATTACTAGAGAAACACATAGTACAGCAACTGAAACTGGGATTATCAATGCTGAAGTTAATACAGAAGATAAAGCAGAAGCTACAGAAAGTACAAAAGCCTCTGAGACTACTAAAGTTAAGGAAGTAGCAGCATCTGTTAATACATCAGAAACTAAAAAAGATAATGTTAAAATTTATCAAATTGGCATAGGTCAATTTGCAGAACACCCTTCACTTGATAATTGCCGTCTTGGAATAATAGAAGGTCTTAAGGAAGAAGGTTTTATCGAAGGAGAAAATCTTGTTATAAAATATGATAATGCACAAACTGATGGAAGTTTTGCAAGTCAAATTTATAATAATTATAAAAATAATAATATGGATCTAGTATTTGCTATTGCAACACCTATGGCACAATCTGCCTATAGTGTGTTTAGAGATACAAATACTCCTATAGTATTTTCTGCTGTAACAGATCCTGTTGCTGCAGAAATTGCTACAGAAGATAGAAAACCTGTTGGAAATATAACAGGAACTAGTGATAAGCTTCCAGTTAAGGACCAGATAGTATTAATTAGAAAAATGTATCCTGATACAAAAAGAATAGGCATTTTATATACAACTAGTGAAGTAAATTCAATTTCTTCAATTAATGAGTATGAAATTATTGCACGTGAATTTGGTATTGAAATTGTAAAGCAAGGAATTAACGAAACAGCTGACCTTCCAATGGCTGTTGATAATTTACTTAAAAAAAGTAATGGTGTTGATGTTATTACAAATATAACTGATAATACTGTTGTTGCATCTCTTCCTATAGTTCTCGAGAAAGCAAAACAAAAGAATATTCCTGTATTTGGTTCAGAAGTTGAACAAGTAAAGAATGGTTGTATTGCATCTATGGGACTTGAATATGTTGAGCTTGGTAAACAGACAGGACATATGGCTGCTAAAATATTAAAAGGCGAAATGAAAGCATCAGATATGGAGTATGAAATTATAGAAAATTCTTCATTATATATAAATCTTAAAACAGCAAGTGAACTTGGATTTACATTTGAGGATGCATTACTTTCATCTGCTGTAGAAAAGTTTAACTAATATGGATTTTTTTGGTATTTTAGTTGGAATACTTATTGAAGGACTAATATATTCAATAGTTTCTTTTGGTGTATATATAACATATAAAATTTTGGACTTTCCTGATATGACTGTCGATGGGAGTTTTCCACTTGGCATGAGTATAACTGCAACTCTTACTTTAATGGGTTTTAGTCCTATATATACTTTATTAATATCATTTATATTAGGAATCATAGCAGGTATTCTAACTGGAATTATCCATGTTAAGCTTAAAGTAGGCGATCTTCTTTCTGGTATCATCATGATGATCGCTTTGTATTCTATAAATTTAAGAATAGCAGGTAGGCCAAATCTACCATTTTTTAATAAAGACACTTTATTTAGAAATGATTTATTTATTTCAATTTTTGGACCAAATAATAGACCTATAACTACAATAGTTGTACTTCTTGTAATAGTTATAATAGTTAAAATACTTCTCGATTTATTCTTAAGTACTAAAAGGGGTTATCTTCTTAGAACAGTAGGAGATAATGAAACTTTGATAACACAACTTGCAATAGATAAGGGAAATATTAAAATTATGGGCCTTGCGATAGCAAATGGAATAGTAGCATTTGCTGGCAGTATTTATGCTCATGATAGAAGTTTTTTTGAAATTAGTGCAGGAACTGGAACTTTAGTTATTGCAGTATCTAATGTAATAATTGGTATGCAAATTATGAATAAATTTCATAATATTAAACCAACTACTGCAGTAATAATAGGCTCACTACTTTATAGAGCGGTAATTAGTATTGCTATTTCCATAGGTCTAGAGGCAAGGGATTTAAAACTAATAACTGCCATCTTATTACTTATTATCTTGATTCTTAATAAATTTAAATCTACTAGCAAGGTGGTTAAAAGATGATTGAGCTAGTAAATATTAATAAATATTATAATCCAGGTCTTATAACAGAAACTTGTGTTTTTGATAATTTTTCATTAAAAATTAAAGATAAACAATTTGTATCAGTAGTTGGTTCCAATGGTTCAGGTAAAACAACTATGCTTAACATAATATGTGGTTCTATTCCTATCGATTCTGGAAAAATAATAATTGATGGTCAAGATATTACTAATAAAAAAGAATTTACAAGAATGAAAAATATTGGCAGAGTTTATCAAAATCCTGCACTTGGAACAAGTCCACATCTTAACATTATAGAAAATCTTGCAATAGCAGAAAATAAAAATAAATCTTTCAATTTATCAAAACTCTATTCTAAATCTGATGAAGAAAGATATAAAGAATTACTAAAAGGATTAAATTTAGGATTAGAAGATAGATGTGATATCCCTATGAAGTCATTATCTGGTGGTCAAAAACAAGCAGTAGCTTTACTTATGGCTACAATGACTGATATAGATTTTCTAATTCTTGATGAACATACTGCAGCACTTGATCCTAAGACTGCAGATATAATAATGGAACTGACTGACAGAATAATAAAGCAGAAAAATCTAACTTCAATTATGGTAACTCACAATTTAAGATATGCAGTTGAATATGGCAATAGGCTTATAATGATGCATGAGGGGAAGACTGTAATAGATAAAGAAGGTAGTGAGAAAGAAAATATTAAAGTTGATGAAGTACTTAAGAAGTTTACTGAAATTTCTATTGAATGTGGAAATTAATATATGAAAGAAAGAAATAGCTCTATAGATATAGTAAAATTCGTAATAGCTCTCCATATAGTATTGCTTCATAGTGCAATGGTTTTTCAATATGATCTATTTCAGAATGGCTATATTTTCGTAGAGTGGTTTTATATATTTTCTGGATTCATGGTTGCAAGAAGAATAGCTAATTTAGATAATAAGCTAGATACTTTTCTTACTTCTTGTAGCATCATAAGAGATAGAATAGTTAATATTTATCCATATTATTTTTTATCATGCACAATTGCACTACTTATGAAACTCAAAAT
>CAMJPD010000062.1 GCA_946407765.1 uncultured Lachnospiraceae bacterium | reverse complement strand
TAGGTTCTTGAAGAAATTATTCTTATCAAATGAAATAAAATTCAGTGTATCGGTCGATTTTTTAACTACAATCTTATCTCCCTTTTGTAACTCTAAAATTCTATTTCCATCGAATGATAATATTTGCTTATCACTGTCTACTGATATTGTGACCGATTTATTATCATTAAAAATTATACTTCTATTATTAAATGAGTGAGCACATATAGGAATCATTGAGAATACTTCACTATTGGGCTCTATAATGGCACCCATAGCAGATAAGTTATAAGCTGTGGAACCAGTTGGCGTTGATATAATAAATCCATCTGCTACATACTTAGAAATATATTCTCCATTTACTTCTACTGAAATTTTTAGAGTTTTTGTAGAATTCTGAGGTCTAAAGACAATATCATTAATTGCAAAGTTTTCTGCTATCTTATTTTCTGATCTTACGACTTCACCGTGAAGCATAGTTCTATATTCTATATCATACTCTTTCTTGATCAATCTTTTTATTGAATCTTTAATATCTTCTAGCTTATTTATATTAGCAAGAAAGCCAAGGCCTCCTGTATTAATCATAAAAACTGGAAGTTTGTGTCTAGCAAGATATATTGAATTGGTTAACACAGTTCCGTCGCCACCAATAAGAATTGCAACATCAAACTTATCTGATGGCTCATTTTCATCAAGAAAAACATAGTCTGACTTATGCAATTTAATCTCTTCTAATACTTCACTAGCAAATTTTTCAGAATTAGATTTTTCCTTGTTAACTATTATTAAAAATTTCATACATCAAGCTCCTTATGCGATGCTTCAACGACTGATTTAATATGTTCAGTTATCTTGGCATCATCACTTGAATAAAATGCCACACCTTCTGTATCTGACTTTTTCAAATACAGAAGATATTCTATATTTCCACTAGGCCCTTTTATAGGTGAGTAGTCTAAATTTATTATATCAAATTTACTTGTTCTGACGTAATTAATTACGTTAGATATAATTATTTCATGTAATTTCTTGTTCTTAATTACTCCACCTTTTTCAACATCATCCTTATCGGCTTCAAACTGTGGCTTTAGAAGTGAAATAAATATAGTATCTTTATCAATAATTGAATAAATTGCAGGAAGAATTTTTGTTATAGAAATAAAGCTTACGTCCATTGATACAAAATCGATTTTATCATTATTTACAGTGTTCTTATCAATATAACGTGCATTTGTCTGTTCTAAAACTACAACATTTTTATTATTTCTAAGCGACCAATCGAGTTGTCCCGTTCCTACATCTATTGAATAAACCTTCCTTGCGCCATTCTGCAACATGCAATCAGTAAATCCTCCAGTAGAAGAACCTATATCCATGCACACTTTATCATTAAGATCTAGATTCCATATATTAATCGCTTTTTCTAATTTATACCCTCCGCGGCTTACATATTTTTGTTTTTCACCTCTGAGCTCTACTATGCTGTCTCCCTTAATAGTTGTTCCCGGCTTATCTTCCTTTTGGTTATTTACGAAAATTTTCCCTTCTCTAATTAAATTCTGGGCCTCTGTCCTTGATTTTGCCAAACCCAAATTAGCAACAAGAACATCAAGTCTTTCTTTTTTAACTTTTTGTTTTTTACTAATCAATTCCATATTAAACAAGCTTATACTTCTTAAATGTTTCAATAATACTATCACTATCTATCATAAGAACTTTTCTAAGAACTGAAACATCTCCATGTTCTACATAATTATCTGGAAGAGAAACTTTTATGCACTTTTTGCCAGAATGTTTTTCTTGCATATAATATGCAATTTTATCTCCTATTCCGCCGTTTTGGACATTTTCTTCCATCGTAACTATTACATCATGATCTTTGCACAACTCATCTATCATATTATAGTCTATTGGCTTTGCAAATCTTGCGTTAACTAAAGTAAATTTCTTATTATACTCTTTTTCAATTTTTTCTATGACATGTGATGCTGTAGATATCTGACTACCTATTGCAAATATTGCAACACCACTTCCTTTGACAAGTAATTCACTCTTACCTAATTCAATCTTAGCTTCCTTATCTTTATATTCATCAAAACATACTCCTCTAGGATATCTGATTGCTATAGGTCCATTATAATTAATTGCGAATTCTAGCATATCTTCTAATTCATATTTATTCTTAGGAGCTAAAATAGTCATATTAGGTATTGTAGATAAATATGATATATCAAAATTTCCTTGATGAGTGTCTCCATCTGCTCCAACGAGTCCCGCTCTATCTATAGCAAATACAACGTGTAAATTTTGTAAAGCCACATCATGTATAATCTGGTCATAGGCTCTCTGTAAGAAAGATGAATAAATTGCAACAACTGGTATAAGCCCTCCAACAGCAAGACCTGCAGCAAAAGTTGTAGCATGTTCTTCTGCTATACCTACATCAAAAAATCTGTCAGGAAATTTTTTACTGAATAAATTAAGTCCCGTTCCATCTGCCATTGCCGCAGTTATTGCAACAATACGTTTATCTTTTTCTGCCAACTGACATAGTTTTTCAGAAAATACTTTAGTATATGTTTCCTTAGTTTGCTTTACTACAGGACTTCCATCTTCTATGTTGAATGGATTCACACCATGAAATTTTTCTGGATTTTCTTCTGCAAACTTATATCCCTTACCTTTTATTGTCTTAACATGAATTAGAACTGGTCTATCAATTTTTTTGGCTCTCTCTATCATCTTTTTTATTTCATAAATATCATGACCATTGATTGGACCAAGGTATACTATATTTAAATTTTCAAAAAGCATTCCTTCGTTGGCAAATAATTGCTTAACAGCATTCTTGATTGCGACTATAAGAGATACAAGTCCACCACCGATTAATGGAATCTTATTCAAAATACTTTTTGTTACCTTTTTTGCATTTAGATAACTATATGAAGCTCTAAAACCAGAAAGAGCATAAGAGAGCCCTCCGGTGTTTTTTCCTATAGACATATTATTATCATTAAGTATTATTATAAAATTGCTATTTAGGCTTGATGCATTATTTAATGCTTCAAATGCAAGCCCTCCGGTCATTGCTCCATCACCTATTACAGATACAACAGTATATTTTTCAGAAAGAAGATCTCTAGCATGAGCAAGTCCAAGGCCCGCAGATATTGAAGTAGATGAATGACCAGTATTGAATGCATCATATTTACTTTCATCTCTTTTTGGGAAACCGCTTATTCCCCCATATCTTCTTATGTCATCAAATAAATCTTTTCTACCGCTAAGTATCTTGTGAGCATAACTTTGATGACCAACATCCCAAATTATTTTATCTTTAGATAGATCAAGAGATAAATATAATGCAATTGTGAGTTCAACAACGCCTAAGCTTGAGGCAAGGTGCCCACCGTTCTTGGAGATTTTTTCTATTATAAAACTTCTCAGTTCATTACTAAGAATCTCGATTTCATTTTTTGATAAGTGCTTGATGTCATCTGGAGTTTTAATTTTTTCTAGGACCACTATTACTTCTCGACCTCAGTGAATTTTTTAGCAACTGAATCAACTTTTTCATTGAGAGCTTTGCATATATCGTAGCCTTTTTTATATAACTCGAAATTTTCTTCTAAAGTATTGTCGTCATTCTCCATCTTGGTTACAATTTTTTCTAAATTTTCAAACATTCTTTCAATTGACTCATTTTTTGTTTCTTCTTTCTTCTTCATATTATCACCTTTCATTTTTACTTAATTTTTCAAGTTCATCTACTATTGATATAATATACCCATCAGACACCCTAGTTTTCATACTGCTGCCAGCTTTGATATCTTTAATACTTTTTACATTTTTTCCATTCTCATTTGTCACATATGAATAACCTTCATATATCCTTTTCAGCGGAGATAGACCATCAATTCTTTCTGTTATAATTTTAAGCCTATTTACTGCAAGTACGATTCTATGTGACATATTATCCTTAATTATCTTTTTGTAATTAATTAAATTCTTCTTATAACTTTCTATCTTATTTTTAGGACTTAAATTTTCAAGCCTTAGCTTATTAACACTTATTCTATTTTTGATTTCTGATATCATATCATATAAGACATCTTCCATCATTGTCCTGTACGATTCAACTTCACTCACAAATTCATTATAGTCAAATACAGCCATATCAGATGCCGCAGTTGGTGTTGGTGCAAAACTATCAGCAATAAAATCTGTAATTACTGAATCAACTTCATGTCCTACAGCGGATATCACCGGAGTTTTCATATTCCATATAGCCATTGCAACATTTTCATCATTAAATGCATCAAGGTCTTCCTTAGATCCCCCGCCCCTTCCAACTATGACGCAATCGCATTCTAACTTATCAATAATCTGTATACTTTTTACTAAATCAAGTGGCGCATCCAGTCCTTGAACAAGTGAAGGAACCAATATTATTTCTATATGAGGATTTTTTGCATATGCAATTTTCTTAATATCTTCTATTGCAGCACCAGTCCCTGAAGTAACTACGCCAAGCTTTTGAACATATTTTGGAATTGGTTTCTTATATGATTCATCAAAATAACCTGCTTGTTTTAATTTGGAAAATACTTTGGCAAATCTTTGATATATTTCGCCGAGCCCTTCTTCTTCAATAGACTTTATGTATATTTGGTATGAGCCTCTATCCTTATACACTTTGATGCTGCCATTTACCCTAACTTTCATCCCGATTTCAATTTTACTCATTTCTTCATAAAGTCTTCTATCATACTTACCAAATGCAACTGCAGCAATTGACGATTTATCATCCTTTAGTGTAATGTAAAAATTATCACTCTTTTCAGATATACTAAATACTTCACCACATAAATTAACATCCTTAAGGATATGATCTTCCTCAAAAATCTTAGAAATGTATTCATTAATTTTACTTACGGAATAAAAAACTGTCATTATACTTTATCTAATATACTGTTAACAAAAGCATATGCTGACTCATCACAATACAACTTAGACAATTCAATTGCCTCATCAATATATACTGCCTTCTCGTCTTTATTCTTATATAATATTTCATATAGTGAAACTCTTAAAATTGCCTTTTCACATTTACCTATTCTATCTAAACTATAACCTTCAACTGAATTTATAATCTTCTCGTCAATTTCTTTTAGATTATTGCACAAATCAAAAAAATCATTCTTCAACTCCAACTTAT
>CAMJPD010000061.1 GCA_946407765.1 uncultured Lachnospiraceae bacterium | reverse complement strand
TGTGGGCTATTGCTTATTATTAAGTGACAGGTCTTTCCACAACCTCGGCGCAATAGTAGCAATAGTCTCCACACTCTTTCCCCAAACTAGATCTACTAACTGCCGACTTCTGGAGATTGGTTGGCAAAATTCTTTATAATTATGAAAAATTTTTTATTTCTTTTTTTGATTAGTTTATGGGCAATTAATCAAAATGCTGTTTCACAGACTTCCAATGCCAACAAAACAATGCTGCAACAAATGGAGCGCCAAGCTCAAATACAAAGACAACAGAATCGGGGGGGGAGCATTGGAAACAGAGTGCAATATCGAAATAGAAACAGTTATGGTAGCAGTTCTAGTAGTAGGAGTTATAATGGTAGCAGTTCTAGTAGTAGGAGTTATGGAAACAACTCCCAAAATAGTGCACTTGATGATCTTTTAAATGGTTTAATTAATGGCTCTCGCAATCAACAACAAGTCCAAACTCAGATAACTCGCGGACTTTATGTCACTCAAAAAGGAAACTATGTTGTCAATTTAAAAATTGCACAAACAGCAAATGGCATTTATGTCGTAAGCCAAGAAGTTCAAACCTACTCAGGAAAGCAATGGTTCCCTGTTAATCAATATGCATACCAGACCACTATCCAACAAGACGGAGAATTAACGCAATATTTTAATTATAAAGTTTATTTACAAGGAACTGGAGGTCTAAATGCAATATACTTTTAATTCGTACTTACTTACACTTTTTCCCCAGAAATTACTAACATTGCAAGTTGCTATATAAGGAATGGACATTTTTACATCGTTTTACCCTATATAGGGCATGTTTGCGAATGTCCATACGAAAAGACTATAATTATCTCGACAAATAACTTTTAAACGTAAAGATTATGAAAACATTAAGATTAATTGGACTGACCTTTATGATGGTCTTAGTAGCAAGTTGTTTTACAGCTTGCAGTAGTGATGATGATGGTGATGAAGGTGGCGGAAGCGCGAGTGCTTCTAAGATTGAAGGCACTTGGAATCTCATTCATTTCGCCAAAGACAAAAATGGCAGTAAGGCAGATAAAGACATTCCTACAGGTTTTGTAGATGGGGCCTATAGAATCACTTTCAAAAGCAATGGAACCTATGTGGCTCAAATCTATGAAGAGGATGAAGGATGGAGAAATTCATCTTACTATCTCTCAAGCTCAACTGGCAAATGGGAAGTAAGCGGCAGCACCCTCTACATGAAAGATGACTATGAAGCAGACCTTTATGAGATAAAATCTTTCAACGGTAAGAAAATGGTATTGCGTTATGTTTCAGCTGGCCAGAACAGTTGGTTTGAATACACCTATCAAAAGCAATAGCCAATTATTCAATACAGCAGGAAATCGACTTTAGAAAACCTCTAAAGCCTCAGTAAAGATAGTGATGCAATAGAGTTGCTATATAAAGGAAGAGGACATTTTTACATCTTTATGCTATAGGTAGGGAAGGTGTGGGAATGTCCATACGAAAAGACTATAATTACCTCGATAAATAACTTTTAAACAATAAGAATATGAAAATATTTAGATTATTTGGAATGGCCATAATGATGGTCTTGGTATCAAGTTGTTTTACAGCTTGCAGTAGTGATGATGACGATAGCGATGGTGGTGGAGGAATCTCCAAGAGTTTAATTGTTGGAAGATGGATACTGACTGAGAAATATAACTCTGATGGTAGCCCTAAATCTTATTTGGCAGCTACAGATGGAGAAGGATATGACTTTGATAAGGATGGTACCTACAGGTACTTCTATGGTGGTTACCGACTTGGTGGTAGTTGGCAGGATATTTGGGAAAATAGATATTATTATGAAATTGGCACATATACCGTCAAAGGTAATACAATTTACCTAAAAGTTAAAGATGAAGAAGACTCGTATGAGTATCAATTAGATATTAGCAGTATGAATAAGAACGAAATGAAGACTATAGAGGATGGAAAAATCTTTGTATGGAAAAGGTTTTCAAATTAGTCTTTATATGCATAAAAATTGTCTTTAGAAAACCTCTAAGGTCTAAGTAAAGATATTGATACAATAGAGTTGCTATATAAAGAAAGGACATTTGTTACATCGTTTAATCACTTATCGGTACGGTGTAGAAATGTCCTTTTTTTATTTATAGACTGCCACTTCATAGTGGTTGCCCTTTCTTTTATGGACGTTTTTACATTTGTTTGCATTTCTATTGGCCATGTTTAGTTTTGTCCAACATCCTAGTCCAAAATCTCGATTTATTTTCACCTCAACTCTATTTCTCAAAAAAGTAGAAATTCGTTTGTAAGTGTCGATGAAGTTACCTATATTTGCTATAGACAAATGAAATAAAACTAAATATTTGAAAACATGGAAAACACGGAAAAATCCAACAATTTGTTGGCTCGGCTTATAGAAGCATCCTAGATTATAAACAAATAGCCAGAAAACTGGTCCGAATACCAGAAACTAAACAGAAAAAGATATTACGAAAGATGTAGATATGAAAAAAATAAGACCAAATGACAATGAACGATGATCTATTTTATCAAAAGCGGAAACTATTGCAAGGTGGGCTATTCTAGGGATAAGAAAGCTTTTTTTAACCGAATGAGAACATACCTTACACACAACCCAAGTTATCAGATTTTAGATATAAGAAAAGGAACTTAGAAAACAGAAGATAACATTCACAACATGATTCCATAGGAATTGCTTCACTATGGAGAATGGTGTGTTTGGAGTAAGGAGATAGCCAAGATATGGCTCCGTTTTTTTAAGTTGGAAATCGAAGTGAGCCTGGAAGAATATTTTAAAGATAGGAATGAACGGATAAACAGATTTATTGTCAAGGAATACAGAAAAACACCATATCTAAACTTTATCCGCTATTTCAGCCAAGAATCCAATTTAGACCTCTCGGAACCGGAAAAAGATATTTGGAGAACACCTTAAAGTACGAGACATCTTCAAGAGTTTAACCATCCTGAAAAAATGTCACTAAATGCATAGATAACCATTCAATTCCCCAAACTTTCTGGTACTTCTCCCATTTCTTTCTGGTACTTCTCCCGAAACTTTCGTACCTAATAAGATACTAATATACTAACATAGATAGCCTTTTGCGATTAGCGGTGCTAATCTTAAAGGCGCATATTTTCTTCTTTATAAAAATGCTACTTTATAAACCAACAAATCAGCTATTTCAAAACAGACTGGAAGCCAAAAAGAAATTGGGGCATTCCAGATACAACAAGATAATGAAAACCACTCCAGATGATCTGATTTACATAAACGATGATCATTCATTTGCGACCTATGAGTACATACGTTCAAATGCCAACGAGCATAACAGAGAAACTGACAAAGAAAAGCAAACACAATGAAGCAATGACACTCTTTGCCATAGGAACACAGATAAAAGACGGAAGCAGGACAGCTTCATATACAGAAAAAGATATGGCAGCACTATTCGGAGAGACGGAAAGAACGCTGAACACATACGTTGCTACACTGAAGAACACAGGCCTTTTAAAGATAAAGGAACTTGTAAAGGGGAAAAGCGATTTCAGATACAACTCATACTATCTTCCTTTTTATAAAGAGAACTATTTCATCGTAAATGCCGATTTCCTTTATGAGGATATTCCAACCAAGCTGAAAGGCATTCTCCTATTCCTAAAAGCTAACTGTTGGAATGGTACCAACTATCTGGAATACCACAGTCTAAATGAACTTGCAAAAGTGGCAGGAATCGGGAAAAACGACATCTCCAAATACAAAAGGGAATTGGAGCGTCTGGGGCTCATAAAGTGCTTCAGAAACCATCTTTTCATTACCTGTGAGCACTTCCCTCTCCACCTTGAAGAAACGCCTAAAAACAAGATTTATCAAGTCATTTACGACTATTGTTTTTCTAAAGAGATAATACCTCCTTACAAAAAGGTAGATGATGCAGATTGGGACAATAGCATTTTCCTGATTGCAGAGAAGTACCAGAATGACTATGAGCGACTGGAGAAAGACCTGAATGACAGATGCGCTAACCTACCTCCAGAGGTAAGTCTGGAATACTTCTGCAAAGCCCTTACAGGAAGAATGCCTGTCAAAAAAGAAAAGAAACAACCTAAACCTATACACCTATGACTATAATTGAGGAACTACACAAACTCTTCCCTAACGGAACCAGAGTTTCAAACAAGGAGCTCAAAGCCACACTTCAATAGCTATATGACAAGCACGGGCTAAAACATGCAGCCTGTGCTACTCATATTGAGAGGTTTGGATTTGATGCCAAGAAATGCAAGATCAGAGAAAAAGACAAACGAGCAGATGGATTGATACTAACTTATAAAGGAACAAAACTATGAAAAAATGGAAGAACGAAAGAGTGGAACTGATAAACTTCCTATACAAACAAAACGCACAGATAATGGAGGACAGAGAAAACCTGCTCTATGAAATGTTTGCATGTCAGGCCAACAAGGAACTATACATCTACTTCTTATAGGAAATAGAGCATAATATTGCCGCCTTAACAGAACAGGCACAGGTCTTCAAGGAAGCAATCAAAGAGGCAGATGAAGAACTTCTCACTTACAAAGAAAAAATAAAGGCACTTGATGATGAGATTGACGATTACTACAAAGAACTAATTGAGAACGAATGATGAACAAACTGATAAAACGCAGCTGGCAACCCAAATCGGAACCAGCCATACTTAAAAACCTAGCCACGAACAAAATACATTTATCAGATACAATCCTAAAAGACATGAATGGGGCTTTGAAAGACCTTCTTAAAAACAAAGTCTGCAGAGAAACATCACTATGACCACAAGAGCAATTTTCTTCCTTAACAGGATAGAGGATTGCTCTTTTTCGTGAACAGGACATTTTTACACAACTTAACTTCATATATATCCCAAATCTTGTTTTGCCCCTCAAAAACTCAAAAAACAATACATAGAGAAATCAGAAATACCAAAGAATTGAGAACAGGAGATTCATTTATTCAGCTTTTGTTTTTTTAAGATAGTTAATGCCCACTTTATCGAAAAAACATCGTAATTTAGCACCGTAATTCGAGAAAAGTTGACCTATAGTTGACCCCCAAATTACAGAGAGTTCACTAAATTGCTGATAACAAACGATTTAAGAGCCCACAAGGGAGAGACTCATAATCTGGAGGTCACAGGTTCAAGCCCTGTCTGGTCCACCTAAGAGAAT
>CAMJPD010000060.1 GCA_946407765.1 uncultured Lachnospiraceae bacterium | reverse complement strand
TATTTTTTCTAAGGATGCCGCTTATCATTACTCGCAAAAAGTAACATGCATATTCTTAAATCTGATAATATTAATATCTGGAGCAGAGATAGATATTGTAGGCAGTGATAATCTTGATAATGCCTATAAAATGAATGAAGAAAAATATAAATCAAAAAAGGGTATAGTCTTTATATCTAATCATAGATCATTATTTGACGTAATATGTGGTTATCCAATTATGAAAACCCTTACTGGATTTATTGCCAAGGCAGAGCTTAAGAGATTCCCTTTTTTTACTTTTTGGCTTGGCAATGACCATTGTTTACTTATAGATAGAAATAATCCACGAGAAGGAATGAAGATCATTCTTAAGGCAATAGAGTATATAAACAGCGGTATATCAATGTGGATATTTCCAGAAGGAACAAGAGCCAAGAAAAACGAAACTATAAAAGAATTTAAAGAAGGATCTTTTGTAGTTGCAACAAAAACAGGAGCAATTGTTGTTCCAATTATTTTTATAAACACCGACAACATATTTGAAAATCATTTTCCGCTAATTAAACAAACTAAAATCAAAATCATAATTGAAAAACCAATAGATGTTGCTACACTATCAAATGATGAGAAGAAAAATTTATCGCATATGACTTATGAGATAATTAGAAATACGATAGAAAATAATATAAATACTAAACAATTTTCTTAGAATCCTATTAATCATTATATAATCTATGTTTATAATTTGATTTATAAACAATAAAATGTTATTATTTTATACATAACGGAGGGTATATGAGTAAAACAATACTAGTCGTTGATGATGAAAAGGAAATAGCAGAATTATTAGAAATCCATTTAATTTCTAATGATTTTAAAGTTATAAAAGCACATAATGGAAGGGATGCTTTAACTAAATTAAAGGA
This sequence comes from uncultured Lachnospiraceae bacterium, assembly GCA_946407765.1. Classification (GTDB taxonomy): domain Bacteria; phylum Bacillota; class Clostridia; order Lachnospirales; family Lachnospiraceae; genus UBA3633. The sequence continues at coordinate 4,578 of CAMJPD010000060.1, read as the reverse complement.
CAACAAGATTGACCTTGTTTTACTTGATGTCATGATGCCAGGAATAGACGGTATAGAAGTATGCAAGAAAATTAGAGAGTTTTCCAATGTTCCAGTTATTATGGTTACTGCAAAAGCTTCTGATGCGGATATGGTTAGGGGTCTGGGCATAGGAGCAGATGACTATGTTTCAAAGCCAATTAATGTATTAAATCTTATTGCAAGAATTAAAGCTCAATTAAGAAGATATACAGAACTTAATCCTAATAAGTCAGGAGATGATGAACTTCAGGGACCAGATGAAATTGTTGTAAGAAATTTATTCATTAACAGAGTAAACCACGAGGTAATAATAGACGGGGAGAAGATGAAAGTTTCTCCAACAGAATTTAATATTTTATATTTACTTGCAAGTAATCCTGGCAAAGTTTTTTCTACTGATGAGATATTTGAAAGTGTGTGGCATGGAGAAAATTTTGGAGCAGCAGGTGCAGTAATGACTCATATTAAGAGACTAAGATTCAATATCAAGGATAATGAAAGAGAAGAGAAGATAATCACAACGGTTTGGGGCGTAGGATATAAAATTGAAAAATGATTTTTTTAAAACATATTATGGTAAGACAGTAGCAAGCGTGCTAGTATCTGCAATAATAATGTTTATATTTGAAATCTTTTTAATCATCAATATAAATAATATTATGCAGACCGCCTATGTTTTGATTCCTGGAGGTAGACTTACATCTGATTCGCTAGCCGGAAGTGTTTTTAGCGTTCTACTTTATCTTGTTTTTGGTATTATTATATTTACGATTTCAATGATTCTTCTTGAAAAAAGAAGGAATGAAATGACCAAAATCAGTAATGCTATGGAAGAAGTCGCAAGTGGAAATCTTAATTACTATGTAACTGTTGAAGGTGATGATGAAATATCATATATAGCCAATAATATCAATAAGATGCAATCACATATAAGGGAACTAATTGATAAGGAACGTAGGTCTGAACAGACCAAGAATGAACTTATTACTAATGTCGCTCATGATTTAAGGACGCCACTTACATCTATACTTGGCTACTTAGAAATTCTCCATTCTAAACTTGATACTATTTCTAAAGAGCAAGAAAAACATTATATTGACATATCATATTCTAAAGCAAAACGTCTTGAATCACTTGTAGAAGATTTATTTGGCTTTACTAAGATAGGTAAGACAAGCATGAAGATAGAACAGATTGATATTGTTAAATTACTTATGCAACTCCTTGATGAGTTTGAGGTTAATTTAAAACAGAATGGATTATCATCACAATTATCATCAACTAATGAGAAGATTGTTATAGAAGCTGATTTAAAGTCTATGCTTAGACTTTTTGAAAATCTAATTAATAATGCAATTAAATATGGAAGTGAAGGCAAGGAGATATTAGTTAAGATTTTCGATAAAGGAGATACTTGCCTTATTAAAGTTATAAATTTTGGCGAAATAATACCTAACGAGTCATTATCTAGAATATTTGATAAATTTTATAGAGTAGAACAATCAAGGTCTACTGAAACTGGTGGAACAGGGCTTGGACTTGCGATAGTAAAAAATATTGTAGAAGAACATAAGGGAAATATCAGTGTGACATCTAATGAAGAGGGTACATCTTTCGATGTAATCCTCAATAAAAAATTTGCAGATAAACAGTGATTAGAAGGATTTCAAAATTTATTTTTACATTTTGGGCAATAGTATTTGCTTCATTATTTTTTTATACGACTGCCTATGCTAATGTAGAAATAAAAGCATATTCAGGCCTTGAATACAATGAAAGCTCAACACTGTATCAGGTTATACATGTTGAGATAGCTAATACAGGAAGTAAGATTGAAGGAACTTTAGAAGTTAACTTAAGAGAAAATGACCAAAGTACATATACCTTAGTTTACCCCATGTACATATATGCAAATTCAACTCAAAGTAAAGACATAAAAATCAATCTTAATGGCAACCAAAATGTAATAGTTATAAGTCTTAAAGACGAAGGTGGCAATACAATTTCCACAAGAAATTTATCTCTTAATGGTATTCAAGATAATACAAAAATATCAGTTGGGCTTATTGCATCAGGTCCCGTAATAGACCACTATAACAAGTCTATTAATAATTCACCTACTGATTTTTGTGACATATATTTGATTGATGAAGAGAAATATTACGAAAACAATAGCTTGTTTAATAATTTAGATATTATTATATTATCTGATATTGATGCACAAAACTTTTCTACATTTTTTGATAATGCAATTTATGATTTTATAAATGGTGGCGGGATAGGGTATGCATGTTTTAAAGATGTCGGAACAAGTATTTTTCCAGATAGTTTTTCTCAATATTTAAATCAAGTAGATTTTCGTAACTCAAAAAGTCTTCAGAAAATGACTGTCGGTAATGGCGAAGTTATTGTAAGAGGTGATAGCTTTTTTGATAATTGGATAGAAGGAACATCTGCCAATGCGTATGTCAAGAATTTTATTGATTTGAGTCTGGACCTTGAAAAGATCGCAAAGCTTCGTGAGAGGAAAGTAATTATTACTAACGAGGCAGTTTTAGAAACGGATGAACTGCTTAAGAAAGATAATACACTTGGTATGCCTAATATATATTTATATTTAATAATTTTAATGTCTTTCATTATGCTAGTTGGTCCAGTTCCTTTCTTCTTATCAAGAAGGTTTTCTCTGTTCAAGGTATATAATCAATATGTCATGCTTGTCTCTCTCACATTTATTGCACTTTCTATATTTTTAAACATGGCATATTCAAGTTTCAGAGTAATTAAAAATCAATCTAACATTGTTCACTTAGTCAATAATAATGCATCTGAATTGTCATTTATAACATTTCGTTATCCATATATTGATGATTATACATTTGAGGTTGAAAATAATGCAGAAATAATTCCTATATTAAGTGACAGCAAGAAATCTTCTTATGTTGACCAAGATAGTAATACTAAAGAAACAGTAATAATCAATAATGAAAATAACTCAATAATCAATGTAAATAATAAAGATATCTATTCTAAGAATAGTATCTATTTATTGAGACAATACGATAATATTTATCAAGTTTCATTTGATTCTATATTTTATGATGATAGATTTGTTGGAACAATTTCTAATTTAAGCAACAATGAACTTAAGAATGCATATGTTATGTATAATGATAAGTATGCATATATAGGTTCTGTGCCACCTCAGACAGAATTAACATTATCTAATTATGCATCAAAGTCAATGCCAATAAATGATATTAGTAATATGTCATCTAAAATAAGTGGCGAATATAGCGAATTAATTAAAATGTATCTTGACATGAATCAAGAAGAATATCTTAATAATATTTATTTATTCTATGAGGTTTATGATGGCATAAGTGCTAGTATTGTTGGAAGTGATGTATCTCCATCCACAGGTAAAACTACATTTATTCAGAAGTCTAATTATTCCAATTATATATCAAGGAGAGATGTTAACTTGCTTGAGACTGACTTTAATGTAATCTCAGGTTATTATAATAGTTATGATAATTCAATCTTAGGTAACGAAGAAGTAGTGATAGAATACAATATTGAATCTAACATTGACTATAGTAAAATGTACATGAACCAAATTGATGAGGAAGAACTTGCTTTGTCAGAAAAGTTTGTCCCATTTAAGGGTAATATATATTTATATAATTATAGAACATCTTCATATGACCTTATACTAGCTCATGCCATACTTTCGCCATCTAATTATATAAGTAAGGACGATAAAGTTAGGGTAAGATATGTTCCGACGAGTCTTGATGAATCATATAAGAATATGTATCTAACATATTTTAGAATGGTAGGTGGATATAGATAATGATTGAGTTTAAGAACGTATATAAAAAATTTAATAATAAGTGCTACATAGAAGATGTTAGCTTTAATATTAGAAACAAGTCTATTCTTGGAATTGTTGGTGAGGCAGGTATAGGTAAGACTGAAATTTTAAGAATGATATGTGGCTATACTAAGCCAGATAAGGGCAATATTTATTATGATGAATATATTCTTGGTGCAGATGCAAATCTTTCAATTTCATATCTCCCTGAAATAGATAAGATGAAAGGAAATCTTACTATTACAGAATATTTAGAATTTTACTGTATGCTCTATGGTATTTCTAAAGTAGAAACAGCCAATAGAATAACAGAACTTCTTGATTTTGTTGAACTATCTGAAATAGATGATAAACAACTTCACAGACTTACAAGATTTGAGGAAATTAAATTATCACTTGCGAGATGCCTAATTAATGCTCCAAAAATAATTTTGATTGATGAACCATTTAACAAACTTGATATGACATCAAGAAGTAGCTTTAAGAATTTAATTGGCGATCTCAATATAAGTGGTATTACTTTTGTTATAGTATCACATCTTCTTTCCGAGGTATCTGACTTTTGTTCTGATATTGTGTTGTTTGGCGATCATAAGGTAGCAGTATTTGGGAGTACTGAATATTGCATGGATGTTCTTAATAAAAATAATCCTCTAAAGATTGTAGTGCTAGAAAAAGAT
>CAMJPD010000059.1 GCA_946407765.1 uncultured Lachnospiraceae bacterium | reverse complement strand
CTCTCTCTCTCTCTCTCTCTCTCTCTCTCTCTCTCTCTCTCTCTCTCTCTCTCTCTACAAAATCAACATTTCTTGTCTCTAAATACATGAATAGCGAATCCCTGTAATATTCATATTGTTTTTGTCTAGCTTCAATTTCTGCAGGAAGGCCTATATTCAAATCATTGCAAACTTCTTCAAAACGATCAAGTACGCAGGCTATTTTATTTTGAATTGCAACAGACGGGATTGGGATAGGGATCTTTACAAAATCTCCTGGCGTTATATAGAATCTTGTTACTCCTTTAACTATTTTCAATATCTTTTTTTTAAACAGATCTGTTGCAAAATAGTAATTAACATATGTTGAGTTAACAAAATTTCTACAACTATCTTTTAGATGCAATCCAAACAAATGATCATCCAAAAATATATTTTCATTAATTTTTCCTTCTACTACTGCGGTTATACCACATTCATCTGGAGTCTCTGAGGATGTTGTTACAAGTATGTCGTTAGTTTTTATAGTATTTTGTTTAGCGTTTTTTACAGTTGCATTGTGTAATATGCCAATATTTACTTTTGTATTATTATAAACATTTAGATAATCGATAAATTTACAATTACCGACTTCGTTCCATTTATTTGACACACCACTCATCCCATTATACAAATCATATAAATCACTAATATCACAGTACTTTAATTCATACCCCCCCCCCATTTTCAAAATTCAGTAAACTATTTCTGTAATATTCATATTGCTTTTGTCTAGCTGTAAGCTCCGCTGTAAGCTCCGCTGTAAGCAGCGTGAACTTGTCCAGAATCTGGACAATTTCACGCTGTGCCTCCAAAGGAGGCACAGGAATTTCCATCTGTGAATATTTAGCAATCCATTGTCTTTCATGATTTTCAGGAATATATTTAATATTTTTCATTACATGAAATAAATATCTTATCAGCAACACGTTGTTATCGATTGATTTTATTATCTTCATTGCTGATGATTTTACCTTGAAATTAAAATCAACCCATTGTGACGCTGCTGTAAAATCATCAAATATTATAACAGGATCATTTTTGGAAGCTTTGTATATTCCTTTTGTTTCATTAGTATATCCTAATATAAAAGTTTGCCCCGCAGTTAATACCGGTATATCAAACTTATCATCATAATTTGTACTTAAAACTCTATATGGTCCAGGCTGTTCGTATTTCGTTATATCACAAATCTGTTTTAGTTCAACACCGTTAGGGCATAACTTTTTTAGTAATTCATCTATCTTACTCACTATAAACCTCAATTAAGAATATTGTATTAATTATACAATAAATCAATTGTTCTTTACATTATCATATAATAAAAAATGTCCGAATATTCGGACATTCTAAAGGATTTTTTGTAAATGGGTTGGGGTGGGCGGGTCGCAATATAAATTTTTGAGAGCATTTAAGCAAGAGGCAGGAGACGGGCTGAGCAAGTGCGATGCCCGGCTCGCTGCCGTCCAAGTGAGACCGGCTCGCACGGATATGGTGCGAGCCGAGGCTCACGCAGGGCTTGCTCCATGCTCGAAAAAATTTGATATTGCGATATCGCCCACCCTACAATATTTGTATTAATGAGACAAAATTTTGTGCTTGCCAGGTAGTCATCCCCCAACACTATGTAATTGTGCCAACTGTGTTGACACAATTATTATATTAAAAAAATTGTGTCGCATAATGACACAATTTTTATTTCAATATTCTCATTAATTTTGAATAAAGGGGACGGTTTAGATAAATAACTCCGTCCCCAACATTTTTATAAACTTTCAGCCAATTTTTTTATTTTATCTAAATAATTTGCGTCGTGATTTGTGATAAAGCCTTTGAATAATGGGGACGGAGTTAATTATTTTTGGATCTTATTTGACCTCTGGCATTATGTATTTCCACTCAAATCTAGCCATATCAGAAATCCAATCAGAAATATTTTCATATTGTGATGGATTAGTTAGTTTAGATACTTCATTATGTGAATTTATTAAAAGTGATGCAGCAAGTGCAATAAGCAATATGACAATTAATAAACAAGAACCAAGACAAGATTTTATCATAGAAGTTCAAGTGCAAGAGATGAGAACTGTTTTACTTCTTCAGGAAAAACCTCTTCATGCCTCTTCTTTTTATCTTCTACATTAAATAATGTCCACTTCCAATCAGTTTTATCATAATCTTTTAACTGAAGAGTATTACCTGATACAAATGTTTTTGTAGGACCTATGAATCTTTCAAATACCCCCTTATAACCCTCTACTATAGGCATAGTCGTAGTATCTGGAGCATTAGAAGTCATAAGAAGGATGACTGGAATCATTTTCTCATTACAACATGGCTTTTCAACATTGTATGTAAGATTTTGGAAGATGAGTCTTTCAAAAAGAGCTCTAAATGATGCAGTACAATTTGATAAATAATTTGGAGAACCTATGATTAGACCATCTGCAGATCTTATAGCATCAAGAACGTTTGTTAAACCATCTTTTAGGACACAGTGACCTTTATGAGCTTCTTTCTTACAACCAAAACATGAAACGCAACCAGTATATTTATCTAATTTGAAAAGGTCGAATCTTTCAACATCTGCCCCCTTTTCCTTAAGTGCAGTTATTGCACTAGAAAGTAGAGTATCTGTGTTCCATCCTATTCTTGGACCAGCATTTACTACAACAATTTTCTTTCCCATATATATTCTCCTTTATAATTGATATCTTTATCGGCAAGATTTCAATAATTTTGAAAATTTATTGATTTTCTGCCGATAACTTAGCTTGGGGTGATTTCTTTTGTTGCATTTTATATTAAAAACGAGTATTACACTTTGCTGTTATACTCGTCAATATCCATATTAATTTCTCGCAAGATAGTTCTTATTAGTGGTCTTGGTATATCTTCATTTCCGTGATGAGATAAAGTTGTATATCTACCATCCGGATGCTTATAAAATGCATGACTGCCTTCTTGACGAGTTTTGACAAAACCTTCATTAAATAAAAGTTTCTCGAATTCTTTACTGCTGATTAGCTTAAGCTTGCTCATACTACAACTTCTACTTGGGAAATTCCTTCAAATTCTGGGAGAAGCTCTCTTTCTTCTTGAGGGATCTCTTTTAAGCATAATTCCAGCACTTCTTTTATTCTCACCTTAAGTTCATCAATAGTATCTGCATATGTGTGCGCTCCTTTAATATATGGAATGCTGCCAATATACTTTCCACTTTCGACATCTTTTTCAATCATATATGTTATTTTTGTTGACATTTTAATATTCTCCTTTAATATATCACTATTATAAACCATAATAATAAAACTGTCTATATCAATAATTTGTAGGGTTTTGCTGTAAACCGCCGTATTAGATATTTGAATATTGAATATTATTTAAACTAGGGTTAGCTTGGGGTGATTTCTTTTATGTCGCCTGATTTGATGAGGGCATTCTTAGTTAGAACTGGACCAAATAATTCATATATCAAAACACCAAAGAGTGTTATGTTTCTAATGAGTAAACCATCGGCCCCAAGACTAGTTGCTGCAATTGCACTCATACCAAGAGCAACACCTGCTTGTGGAAATAAAGTGATACCAAGATATTTTCTAACTTCGGAAGGACTACCTGCAATAGTTGCTGAAATTCTTGCACCATAATATTTTCCAATGCAACGAGAAATTATATATATGACACCTATCAATATAATAGTTTTATCTTTAAATACATCAAGGTTTAATTCTGCACCACTTAAAACGAAAAATAAAACAAGTATAGGATTTGCCCACCTATCTGCTAGTTGCATAAGCTCATCAGAATCTGGACATATATTACAAAATACTGTTCCAAGCATCATACAAACAAGGAGAGGTGAAAATGAAACAGAAAATAAATCAGTACTAAATGTAATTTTAGCTATTCCTATAGATAAAATAACTGTACCTATGACAAGAACTAGACGGTTAGAATATGACTTAAATAAACTCTCTATATTATTTAGGAATACTGCAGCAATCCCTCCAAGAAGAAGTGAGAATATTATTGAAAGTATAGGCTCAATTATTAATGTATATACACTTATAGTGCCTGTATTTAATGTCTGAGCTATACCAAATGATATAGCAAAAATCATAAGACCTACAGCATCATCAAGAGCAACTACAGGAAGAAGTACATCTGTAACACTACCCATTGCCTTATATTGTTTTACTACAAGAAGTGTAGCTGCTGGCGCTGTTGCTGCAGCTATTGCGCCAAGTGTTATAGCAACTTGAAGTGAGATAACGCTAGGCATAATAAAATGAAGTGCTATAAATACTATATCTACACATATAGAAGTAATAACTGCTTGGAGTATACCTATTATAGTAGCCTGCCTTCCTATAGTTTTTAAGTTCTTCATTTTAAATTCTGAACCTATAGAAAAAGCTATAAATCCAAGTGCAACATCAGAAAGAATAGATAATCTTTCTACTTCTTCAAAACTTACAAAACCTATGCCTCTAATGCCAAGACGGCCTAGCATAGATGGACCTATAAGAACTCCTACAACTAAATAAGATGTAATATCAGGAAGCCTAAATAAATTTCCTATTCTAGTTGTAAGTAGACCTGCATAAAGAGCCCATGTGATTAAAAACAAATTTAATATTTCAACAGTAAACATTTTCATATTAAGTACAACTTTAATAATAAATTATAAAATTATACCTGTGCCCCCAGTAAATTTTACTCTTTATATGATATATAAAAAAACTATAATTAGTCAATTTTTATTTATTTTTTGAATTAAATATTTTATAAATGCCATACCCTAAAGCAACGCCTAGGGTATTTAATATAATGTCGTCTATATCTGATGCCCTATCAAAAAAAGGAAGCTGGATTATTTCTATAATTAGCGAAATTAGAGCGCCTGAAAGTATGACTTTTGGAAATGTATTTAATTTTTTATTTACTATAGGAAGAAGTATGCCTGTTGGTACAAAAAGAAGTGAGTTTCCTAGTACATTCCATAAAATATCAAATAAATTATCATAATCAAAAAGATGTTTTAATGGAATTAGATTAAACCATATAGGAAAAATTTTTGATGAATCAAAAACAAGTGGCTGAATTTTACCATCTACAAGTGCTCTTGGAAAGAAAACAAAACGGATAACTATAGCAAGATTTATATACATAAGAAAATATAAAAATTCTTGTTTTAAATTAAATTTTTTTGTTTTAAAATATGAAAATATTCTAAATAACAAAAAGCATATGAAAAAGAATATTTGAATTGATAAAAATGAAAAATTTATCATATTATTCAAACTTTACTCTCTTTACTATCATAAGTTCATCAAGTATTTTACTATCTAGTTCTGGAGACATTTCTTCAAGAGGAAGACTTACTATATCTCCTGATTTTAATTTCTTACTTGTCTGTCTTGGTGAGAAGTTTTGTTTTGTATCAGTAAATATTTCACAAATTATAGGTCCCTTCTTAGATAAAACTGACTTTATAGTTTTTTCTACATCTTTATTTGTTTTGATTGAAGTATATTTTATTCCATATGCACTTGATAATTTTTTCATATCAGGAAAACTCAAGTCGCATTTGCCATCAGTTCTAGAATCTACACCTATACCAACAAGGCA
>CAMJPD010000058.1 GCA_946407765.1 uncultured Lachnospiraceae bacterium | reverse complement strand
ATAATTAGAGAGATGTCACTTGATGATGCAATAAATAAAGGACTTAGGGTCTGTTCAAAATGTAATCTAGAAAACAAATCTAAAGTTCTAAAGGAAAACTAAATATGTATAAATATATGAAATACTTAATTTTAATATCGTTTACTATTATTATGTCGCTTGAAGATATAAAATACAAAAAAATTAAATTAAAATTTTTTTATCTACTATATCTAATAACATTAATATCTTTATTACCCGAAGTATTCTATTTGTCAGCAATTGATAATCAATATTTCATTATAATTGATAATATTAAAAATTTAATTATCCCTTTTTTGATATGTTTTATATGTTTTATTGGATGTATAAAAAAATATATACCGATAGGTGAAGGCGATATATTGTTTATTTTTATCCTATTTTTATACTTCAAAACACATGAGGCGTTACTAATAATAGCATCTTCTTTATTTTTTATATTTATAATATCTGTTTTTATAATATTTAAGAATCTACTAACATCTAATAAATTTAAGAATAAAACTCTACCATTCATCCCAGCTTTTATCCCTGGAATAATTTATTTTATAGGAGTAAATATATGAACACAATTGAAACTTCATTTGCCTTGATAATTATTTTTTCAGTATTTATAACCATTGTAACTTTTTCTACTAAAAATTTTAATAATATATGTAACAACATAAGAAAAAGGCAAGTTGAATACAGTTATGGATATGACCTGGATTATGATGAGCTCAAAAACGAATATGACACTATAGTTAAACCTAAAATCAATAAGGATAGTAATATTATTAAGAAAATATATAATCCTGAATTTGTTTTACGAATTCTTAGTATAAAAGATAATATAGAATCACTAAATAATTCTAATGACAATATAATAAATCAAGATAATGAGCAATCGGAGGAATAATATGGAAAAATATAAATTAAGTTTTGAAAAAAATATTAATGACAGTTTTATGTTTATTGAAGATGTTAAAATTAATAAAAATTGTTATGAATCTATCCTACTTAAGAATGAAAATGTTGATAGGCTATTAAAATTTTATATAACTGATAACAATGGCATGCAAAAACTAAGATATGATATTTCAAATTTAGTAAGCCTAGAGTCCTACATTAAGAAGAATACTTTAGATAAGAAAGAAATCAGTTTTATCATTAATGAAATATATAATATGTTAAAACAAACTGAAAACTATTTAATCAGCGAAAACTCTATTATTTTAAATCCTAAAACAATTATGGTGGCTTTATCTAATGATAAAAAATTAGGATTCAAGAAGAAATTATATTTTGCTGCCATCCCAGAGTATAATGGCGATTTTTATATGCAACTAGTTAAACTTTTAATTTTTATATTAAAAAACACTAATAAAACTGATAAAAAAGCAATTCTATTTTCATACAGCTTGTTCTGCGAAAGTAGTAAAGAGAACTTTACAATTGACAATTTAATTAACATAATAAATCAAGATGAAAAATCTGATATAAAACAAATCATAAATTTAAATGACAATCATAAAGAAGCACCTAATGAAGTAAATAAAACAGATTATACAGAAGAAAATATTGCAAAAGGTGAGATGTTACAAGTAAATGAACCTGCAATAGCATACGAAAACTCATATAATACAAATTACAATGATGAAATATATCTGGATCCTTGGACACAAAATATGGTTGATACTAAATATGTAAGCGAATATATGGAACAAGAAGAAAATAGAAAGAATATTGAATATCTGAAATCACTTGAGCTAGATAATATTAATGAAGGATATGACCTAGATACACTTAAAGCTTATAGAGACAAAATGGTAGAAAATAATACTAATAATAAAATGTTTGCTTTTAATGGTTTTATATCATTAAAAACTATATTTTCTATCTGTTTCGGAATTAGTTTGCCGCTATTAATAAAATACTTCCTAGGCTTTGATGCTTTAATTGGAAATATTAGATATATTATAGCAATAGAAGTTGTTCTGCTTGGATTTATTGTTATCGATTTTATAGATTATATTATGTATAAAAAAAGTATTAAAGCTACAAATTAATAAGGCTTAATTGAATCATCTTCCTCGCCAACTTTAGTTACATCAATTATTTTTAATTCATATGAACTTCCATTTTCTAATTGGACACTTACAATTTCATCCTTAGATTTTCCAATTAATGATTTACCAAGTGGAGATTCAATACTAATTAATTTTTTAAGTGAATTAGATCTAATTGATGTAACTATTTTGTATGTTTCAAAATCTTTTGGGGACTTTTCATTAAAATCAAAACATACTTTAACCATGGAATCAAGTCCTACTTTTGTTACATCATCTGCATATTCGTCATCAATAATTTCAGCATTTTTTAATATATTTTGCAGATAAGTAATTCTAGATTCATTTTCGTTTTTAAATTTTTTAGCTGCATAGTATTCAAAATTTTCACTTAAGTCTCCATGTGCTCTTGCAACTTTAACTTGATCAAGAGCATCATGTCTTATAACTAATCTTCTATGATCAATTTCTTGCCTAATCTTCTCTACATCTTTTTTTGTTAACTTTTCACCCATTCATTCTACCTTTTAATTGATAATTATAACTATCTCGACACATATCTTCTAAATTCAATTTTGCACTCCAACCAAGTTCATTTTTAGCTTTAGAAGGGTCGCAGTAAAGCACTGCAACATCCCCTGGTCTTCTATCAACTATTTTATATGGAATACTTTTACCAGAAACCTTCTCATACATTTTAACAACTTCTAAAACTGAGTATCCCTCACCAGTTCCCAGATTATATATATGAACGCCAGGTTTATTATATAGTTTTAGTGCAGCAACATGTCCTTTTGCAAGGTCAACTACATGAATATAGTCGCGAACTCCTGTTCCATCTTTTGTATTGTAATCAGAACCAAAAACCCTAAGGTAATCTCTTTTACCCATAGCCACATCTGCAATATAAGGAACTAAATTATTAGGTATACCATTTGGGTCTTCACCTATAAGACCACTTTCATGAGCTCCTATTGGATTAAAATATCTAAGTAGACATGCAGAAATATTTTTATCACTATTTACAAAATCTTCTAAAATCTGTTCTATCATGCTTTTAGTTTGTCCATATGGGCTTGATATCTTACCCTTCTCACAAGCTTCGGTAACAGGTATGATTTTGGGGTCACCATATACAGTTGCACTAGATGAAAATATAATTGAATTGCAACTATACATTTTCATAGCAATACATATATTAATTAATGACTCTAAATTGTTTTCATAATATTCAATAGGCTTTAATACAGACTCTCCAACTGCCTTATATCCTGCGAACATAATAATAGAGTCAAATTTTTTAGTTTTAGATTCAATATCAAAAACATCTAGGAGTTCTTTTTTATTGCATATATCAACATTATAAAATTTTACATCTCTAGAAGTAATTTCTTTTATTCTATCTATAACTTCTAGTTTAGAATTAGATAAGTTATCTATACAAACTACATCATGTCCTGCAGCAAGTAACTCAACGCTTGTATGCGAACCTATAAATCCTGCGCCACCTGCAACTAAAATTTTCATATATCACCAATATTATTTTTTTGGAATTAATTTATCTATACCACCCATGTATGGTCTTAAAGGCTCTGGGATAAGAACCGATCCATCTTTTTGTAATAAATTTTCAAGGAATGCTATAAGCATACGTGGTGGAGCAACACAAGTATTATTAAGAGTATGGGCAAAATAATTACCATCCTTACCCTTTACTCTAATCTTAAGTCTTCTTGCCTGCGCATCTGTAAGATTTGAACATCATCCTACTTCAAAATACTTCTTCTGCCTTGGACTCCAAGCTTCAACATCGCAAGACTTAGTTTTCAAATCTGCAAGATCGCCAGAACAACATTCAAGAGTTCTAACAGGTATATTTAAACTCCTGAAAAAATCTACAGTATTCTTCCATAATATGTCATACCATTTTTTAGATTCCTCAGGTTTGCATACAACTATCATTTCCTGTTTTTCAAATTGATGTATTCTATAAACGCCCCTTTCTTCTATACCGTGCGAGCCTTTCTCTTTTCTAAAACATGGAGAAAATGAAGTCATTGTGATAGGAAGCTGTTCTTCTGGAATAATTTGATCTATGAATTTACCTATCATACTATGTTCACTTGTTCCAATTAAGTACAAATCTTCTCCCTCAATCTTATACATCATCTGATCCATTTCAGCAAATGACATAACTCCAGTAACAACATTACTTCTTATCATATATGGAGGAATAGCATAGGTGAATCCTCTACCAATCATAAAATCTCTAGCATAAGATAAAATTGCAGAATGAAGCCTTGCAATATCACCAAGTAAATAATAAAAACCTTGCCCAGCTACTCTTCCTGCACTATCTAAATCAATTCCATCAAATGAAGCCATAATATCTGAATGATATGGTATTTCATAATCAGGGACTACAGGTTCTCCAAATTTTTCAATTTCAACATTCTCAGAATCATCTTTTCCAATAGGTACGCTATCGTCAATGATATTTGGAATTTTCATCATAATTTCAGTAATTTTATTTCTAAGTTCTGTCTGTTTATTCTCTAATGATGATAATTTTTCTTCTGATTCTTTAACCTGTGACTTGATAGATTCTGTCTCATCTTTTAAGCCTTTGGCCATCAGCTCACCAAATTTTTTAGATAATATATTTTTATTATTTCTTAAATTATCAACTTCGCCTTGAACCTTTCTTACTTCAGCATCAAGATTAAGCACCTCATCAACAAGTGGAAGCTTTTCATCTTGAAATTTCTTCTTAATATTTTCTCTTACTTTGTCTGGATTTTCTCTAATTAATTTTATATCTATCATTTATTATCTCCTTCGTATTTTGATATTATATCATAAAAGGCATCTATATTATCTGATATGTTACCTTTGAACACACTACTTCCAGCAACTAGATAATTAGCACCTTTTTTTAATACTTCGTATGCATTTTCTAAATTCACTCCGCCGTCTACACAAATCTTTATATTATTGATTCCTTCTTCACAAGACTTATTATAAATTTTTTCAATCTTGTCATAGACATCAGTTATAAATTTTTGTCCTCCAAAACCCGGATGGACACTCATAATAAGAACAAAATCGCATGACTTTAGATATGGAAATACTTTACTTGCCTCAGTTTCAGGATTAATTACGACACCTGCTTCTACATTTTTTGATTTAATATATTTAAGACATTCCGATACATCATCATCTGCTTCTACATGAACTGACAACATATCAGATCCAGCATCAATAAAATTTTGAAGGTATTTTCTAGGATTTGATATCATAAGATGGGTATCTAATTTAAAATTTAAATCTTCTTTTATTTTAGATATAGCAGAAATTACTGGTATTCCAAACGAAATGTTATTAACAAAATGGCCATCCATTACATCTAGATGAAGATATTTAATATTTTTCTTATTTAATTCTAGCAAGTCCTTATGGATGTGCAAAAAATCACAAGAGAGTAATGATGGGGATAAAATAATCTTCATTTATGTATCCTCTCGTGTAATTTGTATTGCATTCTTATCTACAGTAATTCCATACTATTCTAAAAGCTCAGCAAATTGGCGCTGAGACATGTCTGCATTCTTGCCGCCACTGGCAATTTTATTGATAAACATAAATG
>CAMJPD010000057.1 GCA_946407765.1 uncultured Lachnospiraceae bacterium | reverse complement strand
ACAATTTGATTTTTAACAAGATATCCATTCTCATCAAAACGAAAACATTCTGCAATTCCATTATTGTCACTATCTATCCATCTCCACTGTTTTGTTACTCTATTCCCGTTATCATCTAAATAATATGTTCCTAATAAATCACCATTCCAAGATCCTGCAAATGATTTAATTGTGACATTTGCAAATATAATTAAAAATATTAATTTTTTAATTAAATGTTTATTCATTGAATTTTGACTCAAATAAATTAAATGCACTTTCTATAACCTTGTCCATATCGTAATACTTGTATTCACCAAGTCTGCCACCGAAAATTACATGTTCACTGTCTGCAAGCTTCTTATATTCTTCATATAATTTTTGATTTTTATCATTATTAACTGGGTAATAAGGTTCCATACCCTGCTCAAACTCTCTTGGATATTCTTTTGTTATATAAGTTTTACTTGAATTGCTATTCTCAAAATGTTTATGCTCTATAATTCTTGTATATGGTATATCTCTTTCTGTAAAATTCATTACAGCAACACCTTGATAATTATCAATATCAAGAAGTTCATTTTCAAAATGTAAACTTCTATATTCTAATTTTCCTAATTTACAATCAAAATATTCATCTATAGGGCCAGTATAAACAATATGCTTAGCATTAAATTCATCCTTAGATTTTAAATAATCCGTATTTAATACAATATCTGCACCTTCTATCATCTTCTCAACAAGTTTTGTATATCCGCCTATTGGAATTCCTTGGTATAAATCATTAAAATAATTATTATCATATGTATATCTTACAGGAAGTCTCTTAATTATAAATGCAGGGAGGTCTTTACAATCTCTACCCCATTGTTTTTCAGTATAGCCTTTTATAAGTTTATTATAAATATCGTATCCAACAAGAGAAATCGCTTGTTCTTCTAAATTCTTAGGTTCAGAACTAATTGTTTTCTTCTGAGAATCAATGATGTCCCTAGCTTCCTTAGGAGTAGAAATATTCCACATTTTAGAAAATGTATTCATATTAAAAGGCAAATTGTATATTTCGCCTTTAAAATTAGCAACAGGAGAATTTGTAAATCTATTAAACTCGGTTATATTATTAACAAACTGCCATACTTTTTTATTAGATGTATGAAAAATATGAGCTCCATATTTATGAACGTTAATATTTTCTATTTCTTCTGTATATATATTACCAGCAATGTGATTTCTCTTTTCTACTATTGTGATGCTCGCATTAGGATTTTTTTGTTTTATTAAATAGCAAATAGTAGCATTAAACAAACCAGCACCTATTAATAAATAATCTGAATTCTTCATATCATTATTATACAATAATAATAGTTATTTTTTTATTAAAAAATATTATTATTTTATGATATAATTGTAATTAGAAATTATTAAATAATAATTAAATATGGAGTTATTATGGTAACCAAAGAACAAATAGATAGAATAAACTTTTTATATCACAAATCTAAATCCCCAGAAGGTCTTTCTATGGAAGAAAAGGAAGAACAAGCCCTCCTTAGAAAATTTTATATTGATTCTGTGAAGGTTAGTCTTAAAGCGACAATATCAAATACTAAAGTTCAAGAACCTGACGGCAAGATTACAAACCTTGCAGATCTATACAGAAAGAATCAAGACGAAAACTAACTAATATAATTAATAATTGTTTCTACAATTTTATCTTCACTAATTTTTGAAATTATCTCGCCTTTCTTAAATAATAATGCTTCTTTATTTCCACCAGCAATTCCTATATCGCAGTCTCTTGCTTCTCCTGGACCATTAACTGCGCAGCCCATAACAGCAATCTTATAATTTGTATTTTCAAATTTCTTTCTAATATCTGGAGTAATAGCTTGTTCTATTTCATTAGCAATCTTAATTATATCGATGTTAGTTCTGCTACATGTAGGGCATGATACTATTTCTATTCCGCCTTTTCTGATACCAAGTGTTTTAAGAATTAATTTAGCAGTTTTTACTTCTTCTACGGGATCACCTGTTAATGATACTCTGATTGTATCTCCTATGCCTTCATTAAGTATAAGTGAAAGGCCTATGCTTGATTTAATATTGCCGGACCAAATAGTACCAGATTCAGTTATCCCTATGTGAAGTGGATAATTTGTTTTAGTAGATAGTAATTTATATGCGTTAACGCAAAGCATTACTTCTGATGATTTTATTGATACTACAATATTGTCATAATTTAAGTCTTCGATTTTTCTAATATTATTTAATGCAGATTCTACAAGTGCCTCGCTAGTTGGCATCCCATATTTTTCCAATATATCTTTTTCTAGCGACCCTGAATTTACTCCAACTCTAATTGGAATATTTTTATCCTTACAAGATTTAACAATTTCATCTAACCCTTTAGTAATATTACCTGGATTAATTCTTATCTTATCTGCACCATGTTTAATTGATAAGAGTGCGAGTTTATAATCAAAATGAATGTCTGCAACTAGTGGAATATTGATTTTTTCTTTAATTTTACTTATTGCTAATGCACTATCTTCATCAGGAACAGAAACCCTAACTAAATCACATCCATTTTGTGAAAGAGAATTGATCTGGTTTACTGTTGCGTCTACATCTACAGTCTTAGTATTACACATTGATTGTATTACAACATCACTTGATGCACCTATAGATATATTCCCTACTTTTACTTTTTTAGTTTCAGTTCTTTTCATTCTTATATGTTAGAAATTGATATTTTATTCCTTCATACTCTAGTATTTCACTTTTATCAATAATCTTAAAATTAGAAGTATTATCCAAGTTTGTAAAATATGTATCTGCTTCAAAACTCTTAAAAATCTTAGTTATATAAATTTCATCGCACTCTTCTAAAAATAATTTATATATACTATCTCCTCCACATATCATACATCTTGCACCAGAATATTCTGGGAAATTATCATCTAAATTATCAAGAATATTATAAATTTCAGATTTGTCATTTATAAATACAATGTTATTAAATTCTGTATATTTTTTATATAGATTTTTATCTTTAGTCAGTACAATATTTAATCTATTTTTAAGTGGCTCTCTATTCTTAAAGGATTCTAATGTTTTTCTGCCAATGACAATAATATTGTTCTTCGTTATTTCTACAAAATGCTTCATATCATCTGGTATGGAAATAAGTAGGTTGCCATCCTTTCCTATGCCCCAATTTTCATCTACGCAAACGATTGCATTCATAACTTACACCGCTATAGGGATATTCTTAATCTGTTCATGTGCCTCATAGTTTTCGACAATGACATCATCTGTTGTAAAGTCATACCAATTTTTTATATCCGGATTAAGATAAACTTTAGGAGCAGGTAATGGCTTTCTAGAAATCAATTCTTTTATAAGTGGTACATGTCTATCATATATATGAGCATCAGCAATTACATGCACAAATTCTCCTGGCACCATTCCTGATACTTGTGCAAATGCCATAAGAAGCAAGGAATATTGCACAACATTCCAATTATTGGCCGCAAGTACATCATTGGACCTTTGATTTAATATAGCATTTAGAATTAATTTGTCATTACCTTCTTCCTTGGTTACATTAAATGTCATTGAATAAGCACAAGGGTATAAATTCATCTCTGATAAGTCATTGTGTACATATAAGTTTGTAAGTATTCTTCTTGAGTATGGATTGGTTTTAAGATCATGTAAAACTCTATCTACTTGATCAAACATTCCTTCTTTATATTTATGTTTAATTCCCATCTGATAACCGTATGCCTTTCCAATTGATCCATTTTCATCTGCCCATTCATCCCATATATGTGGTTTTAAATCATGAATGTTGTTAGATTTTCTCTGCCATATCCAAAGTATTTCATCAAAAGCAGACTTGATTCCAGTTTTTCTTAAAGTAAGTGCTGGGAATTCTTTGCGAAGGTCATATCTATTAACAACACCAAATTTTTTAATTGTGTATGCACTTGTACCATCTTCCCAGTGTGGTCTAACAGCCTCACCTTTAGTATCAGTTCCATTGGTTAGTATGTCATTACACATATTTATAAAAATTTCATCTGCGTAACTCATATGCCTCCTTACTTTCTTAAATATTTTCTAAGTAGTGGAATTTTAACATCTAATGCATCAATTACAGTTTTTACTTCATCTAGTGTATTATCGCATCCAAGAGATATTCTAATACTTGAATCTAAGTCTTCACTAGGTATCTTTATAGCAGTTAGAACTTTAGATTTCTCTTTACTATGTGATGAACATGCTGAGCCAGTGCCAACATAAATTCCACACTCCTCTAATGAATGAAGTAAAACTTCTGCTCTAATACCTTTAAATATTATATTTATAATATGTACTGATGAATTATTATCGCTTGGGCCTGTTAAGTAGATATTACCATATTTATCATTTAAATTCTTAATTCCTTGTAAATATGCATTTTTTATATCATTTAACTTTAAATAATTATCATTAAAGTTTTCATACATATATTGCGAAGCATATGCGAACCCATATATAGATGGAACATTTTCAGTGCCAGATCTTAAATTATTCTGTTGGCCTCCGCCATAAATAATAGGATTTAAATTTAATGATCCTTTATTTATCAATGCGCCTACACCCTTAGGTCCATGTATTTTATGTGAAGATAAAGTGATTAGATCTGCATCTAAACTTTTTATATCATATTTGCCAAAACTTTGAACACAGTCAGAATGAATAGCAATATTTTTATTATGTGATTTTACTAATTTAGATATACTTTTAATATCATTTATACTTCCAATTTCATTATTAATATGCATTATTGAAACAAGTATAGTATTATCTTTTACTAGTTTTATTACATCTTCTGGATTTATACTTCCATATTTATCAGGTTCTACTAAAGATATTTCAAATCCTATGGTTGATAAGAATTTTATTGTGTTTAATACAGAATCATGTTCTATGCTAGATGATATGATGTGATTTCCTTTATTTTTATTTCTTAAAGCATATCCAATCAGTGCAAGATTATTAGATTCCGTTCCACCAGATGTAAAAATTATTCCATTTTCTGAAGTATTTAAAATTTTAGAAAAAATTTCCTTAGACTCTTTAAGAACCCTTTCAGCTTCAAAACCTAATTTATGAAGTGATGAAGGATTTCCAAAACATTCAATTGAAACATCTTCGATCTTTTTGATTACTTCTATACTACATTTTGTTGTGGCAGAATTATCTAAATAAATCATTGTAAATATTCCTTAGAAATTAGTCTATCTAAGACATTTTCTATGATAGCAAGGTTTCTATCTACTATTTCTATTACAAATGTATCTCCATTTAAAAAATTATCGGAATATGACCTATTATTAACAATATATAGAAATGATTCTTCTGCAAAATATTCTTCCAAAACTGGCATCATTGAATTAGAAAAGCTATCTCTGATAAAAAATACTTTTCTATTGTCCTTAGGATTATTACTTATTATTCTAAATGGCTCCCTATTGTCGGACTCATTGCTTGAGATATAGTTGACATTATTTTTAACATTAGTTGATCCATCAAGGAAATATTCTACTTCTGAGCCATCATAATAGCATAAATCTCCTTCTACAGGACGAGTTGTAGCAATTAAATCATATTCATACGCTTGCTTCATTGAATGTTCATTAGGATTAATTGCTTTTATCAACTCATATGCGCCTATATACCCAGCTAAATAATTCCAGTGAGAGTCTTGTTTATAATATGTCTGACAATATTTACTAATTTTTGAAATATTTTCTTTAGGGTAGACAATTTTTAAATCGCTATTTTTTCTCAAATACTCAACAAGCTTGTCTATTCTTCTATTAACTTCTACAACTTTTTCATACTCGTCAGATGGAAGATAATCTTTATATATAATATTTTTTTCAGGGCAAATCATGAAAACAAATTCATCTTTATTCTTAAC
>CAMJPD010000056.1 GCA_946407765.1 uncultured Lachnospiraceae bacterium | reverse complement strand
CCTCCATAACTTACTTATTTTGGTCCAACTTTAGGGTTTAACTTCACCGTCCCCATTATTTCCATTATTCACTTTTGGTATCCGTGTACTATGTAAGAGTTGCGCAGTAATGGTAAAAAATTGAAATTCATAAGTTGTGCGTGCTGTATAAACAATTCAATGATATCAATTGTGCTTTTTTTCTCGTGAAATAAAATTATATATTTGTCTCTTGGTTTATTTAGAGCGTTAATCGCATTAATTAAGGTAGCCGAGCTATCTATATGTGCTCCGTCACCAGATGATGCATTCCAATCATAATAAACATATCCCATGTCCTCAACTTCATTTGCTAGGTTAGCCATTATTCCTTTATTATATTTGTTGGAGATTGAATTGCCACTACCTCCAGGAAATCTTATTATATCAGAAAACTTTCCAATCTCTTTCCTAATAAGGCACTCTATTTTATATAAGTCCCTAAAATATGTTTCTTCACTTTCATAAATTGAATACTTATGACTAAATGTATGGGCTGCAACCGTATGACCTGCTTCGTATATTTTACGTAAAGTATATATTGAGCTTAGCCTTTGCCCCGTTACGAAAAATGTTGCTTTGACGTCATATTTGTCTAATATACTCAGCAACTCTTCGGTATTAGTGTTAGGTCCGTCGTCAAAAGTCATATATATTATTCTCTTTTCTTTTGTGGTTTCATCTAGAGTTATGTGTTTTTCTGGAACAAAGATAGAGTTTTTTAGTTCTATTAATTCTATATAAAATCCTGCATACAACATGATCGTTTCGTAAAAGTTTTTTTGTGAACCATCTATGGCGTTATCTTCTTTTACAAACATGCTGCAGTCTATGTAGTGTCCCTTATAGTATTCTTGTGTGTTATTTGCTAATACATTGTTTTTAGTAGGTTGATTTGAGATTATAAAAACTCTACTTTCTGGACTGAGTTTTTTAACCTTAGACATTACTTTTTGACACTCTTTTATATATTGTTCGTGGTTTTCATCTTGATCAGAATTATATTTGCTCCATAAAACAATATTTTGAAACTTTTTAGTGGTTATGCTGTTTGTTGCTTTTGTTAAGTCTATTAGGTCTGTCATGTTATATTTAAAAGTTTCCTGTTTGTTTAAACAGTTTTGTGCTTCCCTTTTTTGTGTATATGAATCAAATACAAAACAGGTCTTATCCAAAATTTCTTTAAGATAATCTATGTTTTCTTCAAAATATTTAGGCAAATTTTGAGCTTTATATTGTTCTTGAAACTCTTGGTATTGATAAAATAATTCTAGATTTTTAAAAGAATATCTTTTTTTATATTCAATATCGTCTTCATCAAAAAAACCATCACTGTTTTTTTTACATTCAGCCAAAGTCGGTTCAAACAAATACTGTTGAGAAATGTTTTCCTTGATAGATTCTGTAGTATTACTTGTTTCTTTCAAAGTATCGAAAGTATTTATGTTTAAAATATTTATATTTAAAATACTATTGATTATTTGTTTTATATTGGTCCTATTATTATATAGACTAATTAATAGCAAAAGCGTAACAATTGTTATAAGAATTTTTATTGTTTTTTTCTTCATTTGATTACTTGTTTTTTATCATTGTTTTCTTAAATTTACTAATTATTATAACAAAAAAAGAGCCGCGTTGTGCGGCCCTTAAAAGGAGGTTTATGTGTTTTTTGCTTAGTTTAACGAAATTTGAATTTAAATTCGCTTAGTGTGATAGTGTTTCCTGAAATTGATTCTATAACTCCAAAGCTTCCTTTTCTCTGAATTCTTCTTTCAAAATTTTCACCGCTTG
The DNA here is from genome assembly GCA_946407765.1 of uncultured Lachnospiraceae bacterium. Lineage (GTDB taxonomy): Bacteria > Bacillota > Clostridia > Lachnospirales > Lachnospiraceae > UBA3633. Next base: position 4,229 of record CAMJPD010000056.1, on the reverse strand, counting down.
GTGGATTGCCATTTCTTGTTGGTGGGTTTCCTTGTCTGTTTTGATTATTTTCCCCCTTGTTTCCTTTACCTCTCTCGCCTTGGCCACCTTCTGGTCTCTGACCTCTATCAGGCTGAAAACCATCTGCTCTAGATGCATAAGATCTTGTTGCTCTGTCAAATCCTTTTCCAAAACGACCTTGTGGTTTGTTTTCAGAACCTTCTTGTCTTTCTGGTTTTTCCATGAAAACAATTTTTGTTACTTTTCCATTTTCATCTTTCTCACAAAATACAGCATCGCCGTTCTTTAAATCTGAAATAGAAATCTTGGTTTCTGTAAATTCATTACCTGAACCTTTTTGTGCGTCTGGGTTAAATGCTCTCTTTACTATTTCTATATCACTTGTTACTGTGATTGTCACCTTTTCTTTTTCTACTTTAGAATTATTATTAACTGCTGCAAATGCAAGTGAAGAAAAAGCAAGAGTAATTAGTGATGTTGCTATAAGGATTTTCTTAAATACATTATTCATATTCATAATCTTCCTCCAGAGTTTAGTTGTAAACTCTATTTATTTAGTTAAGATGCTTTTCGTTCTTAACTATGGGCATAGTATAAAGTCAATAAGTTAAAACAAAGTTTATATTCTGTAAAAATTTTATGAATAAAAAATCCAACACCCTAAAATGTGTTGGATTTATCGCACTTTTTTAATTGTTAAACTGAGATTAAATTATTTTTTGGTCTTCTTGGTTGTTTTCTTAGAAGATGATTTGGTCTTAGATGTTGATTTTGGTTTTGCTTTAGATGCTGCCTTCTTAACTTGTGCTGTTGCTTTATTTATCTTCTTACCTGCATCTGCAACTATCTTCTGTGCATTTGTTGTAAAATTTTTATAAACGCCAGGTATCTCTGTCTTCATTGTTGTGTATGCTCTTGTTGCATTCTCCTTTACCGCCTCTGCTGCCTTTGGTGCGTTCTCGCGAACAGATTCATAAGCATCTTGTGCTCCTTTCTTTACTGCTTCACTAAAATTTCCCATATCATCTTGGAAAGAAGTTTTTGTCTTGCCTGGAAGCTTCTGAAATATTTTATATCCTGTGTAAGCTATAACGCAAAGTAGTGCTGTATTTACTAATGTTAACATGGCTTTCTCCCTTAACTTTCTATTCTATCAAGTTCTTTTATTTTATCAAAGTTTTCTCGTTTTGTAAATTATATATTTAGGCAAATGATTTATTTTGAAATTGTAAGAGAACCATTCTGCTCATCTATTACCACATTATCGCCTTCACCTATTTTATTTTCCATGATACTTCTTGCTACCATATTTTCTACCGTGCTCTGAATATATCTTTTAAGTGGTCTTGCACCAAAATTTGCATCATATCCATTTTTGATAACATAGTCCTTGGCACTGCTTGTAAGTTCAATTTTTATTTGCCTATCTTCTAATCTCTTGTTTAAATCTGAAATTATAATATCTACAATATTTACTATGTTATCTTTGGTGAGAGGTTTGAAAATTATAATTTCATCAAGACGGTTTAAAAATTCTGGTCTAAAACCTCCCTTAAGCTCGTTCATTACTTGCTCTTCTATACCTGGCTTAAAGTTTCCCTTATCGTCTATTCCTTCTAATATGATACTAGATCCTATATTAGATGTAAGAATAATAATAGTGTTTTTGAAATCAACTGTTACTCCCTTAGAGTCTGTAATGCGTCCATCATCTAGAACCTGAAGGAGAACATTAAATACATCAGGGTGTGCTTTTTCTATCTCATCAAAAAGAATAACTGAATAAGGTTTTCTACGAACTTTTTCTGTGAGTTGACCTCCTTCATCATAACCAACATATCCTGGAGGCGCACCAATTAATCTCGCAACGGAATGTTTTTCCATGTACTCTGACATATCTATACGAATCATCATATTTTCATCATCAAATAAATTATATGCAAGAGTTTTTGCAAGTTCTGTCTTTCCTACACCTGTTGGTCCAAGGAAAAGGAAAGAGCCTATAGGTTTTTTAGGATCCTTGATTCCTGCTTTGTTTCTTAAAATACAATTTGCAACTTTTTCTATTGCTGCATCTTGTCCTATAACTCTCTTGTGTAAATCGTTTTGAAGGTTTAGAATTTTTTCTTTCTCACCACTTGATAGTTTTGATATTGGAATGCCTGTCCACTTAGATATGATTTTGGTTATTTCTTCTTCTGTAACTTTGTTGTGCAGGAATGTAAGGCTTTCGTCCTTCACCTGACTTTCTTTTTCTTTCAATTCATTTTCTAATTGAGGCAAATCTTGATATTTTAATTTTGATGCAAGCTCTAGGTTGGATTCATTTTCTGCTTTTTCTATCTTGTTTCTAAGTTCTCCAATCTTTTCCTTGATAACATTAACTGAATCAACGATATTTTTTTCGTTCTCCCACTTGCTAAGTTTTGTTTTGTATGATTCTTGTAATTCTGATAATTCTTTCTTAAGTGCAGATAATCTTTCCTCAGACATTTTATCTTTTTCTTTCTTGAGTGCAAGTTCTTCTATCTCTAGTTGCATTATCTTTCTTCTTTCTGCATCAAGGTCTTGAGGCATACTATCTAGTTCTGTTTTTATCATTGCACATGCTTCGTCAATTAAATCTATTGCCTTGTCTGGTAAAAATCTATCGCTTATATATCTATTAGAAAGAACAGCAGCAGCAACAAGTGCATTGTCTGCAATTTTTACTCCGTGATATGTTTCATATCTTTCCTTGATTCCTCTAAGGATAGAAATTGTATCCTCTACTGTTGGTTCTAATACTTGGATTGGCTGAAATCTTCTCTCTAAAGCCTTGTCTTTTTCTATATATTTTCTATATTCATCTAGTGTTGTTGCACCTATACAGTGTAATTCACCTCTTGCAAGCATAGGTTTTAGTAAGTTTCCTGCATCCATTGCTCCATCTGTTGCACCTGCGCCAACAATAGTATGAATCTCATCTATGAATAAAATAATTTCGCCTTCTGATTTTTTTACTTCATCAAGAACTGACTTAAGTCTTTCTTCAAATTCTCCTCTATATTTTGCTCCCGCAACAAGAGCTCCCATATCGAGAGAAAATATCTTTTTGTTTTTAAGATTTTCTGGAACATCGCTTCTTACAATTCTTTCTGCAAGGCCTTCTACTACGGCTGTCTTACCTACACCTGGTTCACCAATTAAGCATGGATTATTTTTAGTCTTACGAGATAAAATCATAATTGCATTTCTTATTTCTTCATCACGTCCTATAACTGGGTCAAGTTTTCTTTCTCTTGCTCTTTCAACTAGGTCGTAGCCATATTTGCTTAAGGCATCATAGGTTGCTTCTGGATTATCTGTTGTTACATTTTTGTTTCCGCGAACTTGAGAGAGAGTTGTAAGAAATGCCTCGCGTGTGATGTTAAAGTCTTTGAAAATATTCTTGATTGTGTTATCTGGATATTTAAGAAGACACAAAAATAAATGTTCTACAGAAACGTAATCATCTTTCATTCCCTTGGCGATGTCTTCTGCGTTTACAAGAACTTTGTTTAGGTCGTTTGAGTAATAATTTTGAACACTGCCTTGAACTTTAGGTAATTTATTTATTTCTTCATCAATTCTATTTTCTAGAGCTCCTATGTCAACATTCATCTTAGTAAGCAAACTTTTAATAAGGCTTTGTTCAAGTTCTAGCAGAGATTTCAAAAAATGAACTTCGGTTAGTTCCTGGTTTCCGTTGTTCATTGCAATTTTTTCAATATTTTGAACTGCTTCAATAGAGTTTTTTGTAAATTTTTGTATATTCATAAAAACCTCCTTATAATAAAATAAAAAAAGCGCTTATGCACTTTCTTGAATTGCGGGGGAAGGATTTGAACCAACGACCTCCGGGTTATGAGCCCGACGAGCTACCAGACTGCTCTACCCCGCGATAATGTAGTTAGACTACAAATGGAGCGTATAGGGCTCGAACCTATGACCCCCTGCTTGTAAGGCAGATGCTCTACCAACTGAGCTAACACTCCAGAAATTTTTGTTTACTTTGGTTTTGAATAAATGGGTGGGGATGGATTCGAACCATCGAAGTCAGTGACAACAGATTTACAGTCTGTCCCCTTTGGCCGCTCGGGAACCCACCCGTGTAAACTATAGTGTATATGCGGTCTTAACGACCCGGATGGGACTCGAACCCACGACCTCCGCCGTGACAGGGCGGCGCTCTAACCAACTGAGCCACC
>CAMJPD010000055.1 GCA_946407765.1 uncultured Lachnospiraceae bacterium | reverse complement strand
TATTGTAGCAAAAGAAACATTAAGCCTTTCAGCTAATGCTTCCTGTGACAAATTCATGCGAGCTCTAATTTTTAATAATACTTTTGAATAATCTATTTGCATATATCAAATTATAACATTTTATCCAGTATAAAACAATATATAATTATTAGAAGAATTGTAAATTTTGATTGAAAATTAACCGATATTATTTAAAGTGGTCGAATTCGACCACTTTAGAATTGGATTAAAATCTTTTTTTACTTGCAAATCGTTTCTAATCGTTTCACAAAACAAATTGTATCAAAACCTATGCGACAATTTTTCTCTCAACATCTATGCAATTATCCCACCACCAAGAACTATATCACCATCATAAAATACTGCTGATTGACCTTTTGTTATTGCCTTTTGTTTCTCTTTAAATGTAACTTTTGCATTTTTATCATCAAGCATATGTATCTCTGCTTCTGATTCTTCTTTTCTATATCTTGGTTTTACTTTACATTTAAAAGCATTCTTAGGCACGACTTCACTTACAAAACTAACATCCGTCACAAACATTTCATCGCTATATAAATCTTCTTCTTTGCCGAAGGTAACTTCATTTTTATTCGCATCAATTTTTGTCACAAAATATTTTCCATCAAGTTCTATGCCAAGTTTTCTATGCTGACCTATGGTATAATTTATAATTCCCTTATGTCTGCCAAGTACTTTCCCATCTTCGTTTACTATATTACCATCTTTAATCTCTTCAGTTGCATTGATTTTAATTACTTTTACATAATCGCCATCTGGTACAAAACAAATATCTTGACTATCTTTTTTATCGGCATTTGTAAATCCATTTTCTTTTGCAATGTTTCTAATATTTACTTTTTCATAATCGCCAAGTGGAAAAAGCAAATGACTTAATTGATCTTGATTTAAAAAATACAAAACATAACTTTGGTCTTTTGTTTTGTCAATCGCTCTCTTCAACATATATTTTCCATTTACAAATTCAATCCTTGCATAATGACCTGTGGCCACATAATCACAATTTAGTATTTTCATTCTCTCAAATAATTTGTCAAACTTCATATACTTGTTGCAATCTATACACGGATTTGGCGTGGCACCATTCATGTACTCACTTACAAATTTATTGATAACTTTTTCTTTAAATAAATCTTTAAAGTTAAATGTATAATGTTTTACATTGTACTTATTACAAATACTTCTTGCATCAAGTACATCATCTACACTACAGCAAGTACGACTGTTACTCACACCTGCAGTTTCGTTATCATATAAATTCATAGTACAAGCAAGGCATTCAAAGCCATCATCAATAAGTAATTTTAATGCCATGCTTGAATCTATGCCACCACTCATCGCTACAAGAACTCTTTTGTTATTATTTACACTATCCATACACATTTATTATACCATATTGTAATAATTTTATAACCACTTTAAAAAGGAGTTAGGGCTCCTTTCTAATTATTTTAATGAGTAAAAAGTATTATATCTACTTTATTACCCCGCCCTCTACCACAAGACTATTCTCATATTCAAGTCCATAAGTATCTACAAGTGTTGCTTCATAATCTTTATGGAAGAAGTTTTCTTGTCCAAGGCTCTTTATTTCATTATTCAGCCAATTGAGTAAAGTTGTATTCCCTTTTGTAACTGCTGGTGCGATTGTATCATTGCTTCCAAGTGATGGTATACCTACAGTATAACCTTCATTTTGAAGAGAATATGCGATAACTTCGGTATTGTCATTTGCCCATGCAACAGCATTTCCATTTTCAAGTGCATTTTTTGCATTGGCATAAGTATCGTATTTTTGTAGTTTGATTTCAGGATTATTTTGCATTAAGTATAGTTCTGCAGTTGTTCCTGAAATAACTATCACCTGTTCGTCTTTTCCAATTTGAGATAAATCTGTGATAACTTTGCTATTCGGAGATACAACACCAAGAGCAACATTCATATATGGTAATGCAAAATCAACCTTTTTCGCTCTGTCTTCCGTAACTGTAAAATTTGCAAGAATAATATCTACTTTTCCAGTTTCAAGATACTCAACTCTATTGGCTGCTTCTGTAGATACATAATTGATTTTAACACCTAAATCTTTTCCTATTCTCTCAGCAAAATAAACATCATAACCTTGGTATTTACCATATTCATCAACATATCCAAATGGATTTTTATCAGAAAATACTCCAATATTAATAGTTCCACTTTCTTTAATTTGATCAAGAGTTCTATAAATTGTTGATGAGCTATTTGTAGAAGAATTTGCTTTGCTACTATTACCAGATGCCTTTCCTCCACAAGCAATTAAAGATGTTCCCAATAAAATACTTAACCCTACTACGATACTTTTCTTAAAAAATATTTCCTTTTTCATAATTATTTTCTCCTTTATTTTCTTTTTTGTTTATAAGTAAAAGTGTCTAAAAATGCTTTAACTTTTTCCGACTTTGGTGATTCAAAAAAATCTTCTGGGCTTGTTGCTTCAATAATTGATCCTTCATCCATAAACACAATTCTATCAGCAACCGCTCTAGCAAATTGCATTTCATGTGTCACTACAAGCATTGTCTTTCCCATATCAGCAAGCTCTAATATTACCTCTAAAACTTCTCTTGTCATCTCAGGATCTAGAGAAGCTGTAACCTCATCAAAGAGTAGTATTTCTGGATTCATACATAATGCACGCACTATAGCAACTCTTTGTTTCTGGCCACCTGACAATTGACTTGGCATACTATATGCTTTCCCTTCTAAACCTACCCTCTTAAGCAATACCTTTGCAGCTTCAATTACTTCCTCCTTTTTTCTTTTTTGAACTTTTATTGGTGCTAGAATAATATTATCTAACACATTTTTATGTGGAAATAATTCATAATTTTGAAATACCATTCCTATTTTTTGTCTTATCTCTGGCAAATTACTTTTCCTATTGGAAATTGTCTCTCCACATAATTTTATTTCTCCACCTTGGACATCTTCCAATAGGTTAATACATCGTAGAAGTGTGCTCTTCCCACACCCACTTGATCCAACTAATACCACAACTTCTCTTTTATGTAATTTTAAACTTAAATCTTTTATTGCAAAATTCTCATCATATTTCTTATGTAAATGGGAAATTTCCAATATCACATCTTTTTTATTCTCATCTAACATTATTTCCACCTCTTTTCAAGTTTCATTGATAAAACACTTATAGGCCAACATATTAAAAAGTATAGAATAAAGACTACCAAATAAACACCAAATGCTGCATTCTTACTTAACATACGATTAGCCTCTATAATTTGCTGTGCCACTTTTATCATTTCAACAACTCCAATCATAAGTACTAAACTTGTTGTTTTTATCATTCTTGTGATTAGATTTATTGATATCGGTATAATTCTTCTAAGCGATTGTGGTAAAATTACATAAATGAATGTCTGTAATCTACTTAAACCAAGTGCCTCGGCACTTTCATATTGATGATTTGAAACACTTGAAAGAGAGCCTCGAACGATTTCACCCATTTCTGCTATGCCCCAAAGCGAGAAAACAATTATAGCTGATAGTTCTCCAGTCAAGTTAATTCTAAATGCTCTTGTACTACCAAAATACACAATAAACAATAATACTAGTTGTGGCATGATTCTTATAAAGTCAATATAGATTCTTGACACAACTCTAACCGCTATGTTTTTCTTTTGCATCAATATTCCAAAAGCTAACCCTAATACAACACTAATTGCTATAGAAATTAAACTTATTTTAAGTGTCACTAAAAGCCCGCCCATTAGTCTTAAGAAATTATGGCCTTTAAATAAAACATCAATTCCTAAGTCTTTCACATAACTAAACATACTTGATTTTCCTTTCAATCAAAATTCCTATAATCGATACAGGTAATAATATAATTAAATAGAAAAGCACTAACATCAACAAAGCTTCAATGGTATTATAATATATTCCAATTAAATCTTTTGCAGTAAACATCAAATCCATTATACTAATTGCCGAAAATACTGATGTCTCCTTTAATAAAAATATAATGTTGGCAATTATTCCATGTAGACTTACTCTTATTGCTTGTGGCATAATTATATATATTATTGTTTGTAACTTACTAAATCCTAAACTGTAAGCACTCTCTTTTTGGATTACATCTATAGCCTCTATTCCGCTTCTGAAGGTCTCTGCCATATAACTACCTCCCAAAAATGCGAGTCCTAAAATTGCGCACATTTCTGCCTTAATCGAAATGCCAACTTTAGGAAGTCCATAATAAATAAAGAATAATTGAATAATTAATGGTGTATTTCTACTTAATTCTATATAGAACTTGGTAATATTTCTAAGCACTGGCACTTGATAAAAAGTAATTATAGTTAATGCTAAGCCAATAATAATTGCAAATATTATCCCTATAATTCCTATTTTAAGTGTTAATATTGCTGCCTCCTTATAGAGTGGAAGAAATTTTATAATAAATTCATAATCCATGCTACATTTACACACCCTTTCACAATAAAAAATGCTACGGACTCATTTTCCGTAGCATTTAACAAATATTATTTATTACTTCTAACTATTTTTTGTATGCACACGAAAAATGAATTGCTTTCATGCAACATACACAACAACTATTTAAATTTACATATACATTTTTCATGTGAATTACCTACGACTATTATATCATTATATAAAATAATGGCAATACTTTTTTCTCATTTAAGTTATATGTTTTATAACAACTTATTGGAAATTTATATAAACTATAGTATAATTTGTATATGATAAAAAATATGCAAAATATAGAAATAGGTATAAATGACTTTATGAATATCAAAGACAACGATGATGTTGTGGTTATTGATATGCGAAGTGATATTGAAAGGTCATACGGCAATATAAAAAATAGCATTCATCTTGATGGTGAAAATCTCAAAAATGACCCACCTCACGATGCAAATAAAAACTACATTATCTGTTGCTCTCGCGGAAAAACAAGCTATGAAATAGCAAAAGAACTTAGAGACAGAGGATTTTCAAACTATTATAGTCTAAAAGGTGGATACTCATCTTATGTACTTTATATGATTAGAAACGATAAACAAAATGAATCTAATACTATTCTTTTAGACAAAGTTGAAAAATCAATACAAACTAAATTTAGAACAAAGCTTATGTCTAATTTTCTAAAAGCAATAAAAACCTATAAGTTAATAAAAGAAAATGATAAAATTGCTATCTGCATATCAGGTGGCAAGGATAGTTTTCTTATGGCTATGCTATTTAGAGAATTAAAAAAATGGTCTAAGATTAATTTTGATGTAGAGTATATATCTATGGACCCAGGATACAACGAAACTAATAGAAAATTAATTGAAGAAAATGCTAAGGCACTTGATATACCAATTAAAATATTTGAATCTGATATATTTGATATTGTGTACAATGAAGAAAAATCCCCTTGCTATCTATGTGCAAGAATGAGAAGAGGACACCTATATGCATATGCTAAAAAAATATCATGCAATAAAATAGCACTTGCACACCACTATGATGATGTTATAGAAACAATTCTTATGGGTATGCTCTATGGCGGGCAAATGCAGTCTATGCTTCCTAGATTAAAAAGCACTAACTTTCAAGGCATGGAACTCATACGTCCACTATATCTTATAAGGGAAGATGACATAATAAATTGGCGAGATTATAATGATTTACATTTTTTGCAATGTGCTTGTAAATTTACAGACACTTGCACAACTTGTAATAACAATGAAAATACATCTAAAAGACTTGAGATAAAAAAGATTATAAAAACTCTTAAAGTGAAAAATCCATACATAGAAAGCAACATTTTTAGAAGTGCAGAAAATGCACAAGTTGATACTCTTCTTTCTTACAAAATAAAAGGAGTGAAGCACTCCTTTCTTGAAAATTTTGATGATTAATTAATCTTATTTGAATTTCATCATTAATAAAAAATCTTATGCAGTTTCATAATTTGAAGTAATAATTGTTATGTGATGTATTTTTGTATCACTTACATTACCAATCTCTATACTTACCCAATGTGTCTTATTCATATGATATGCCGGTGCAAAACCTTTAGTATTCTTAATA
>CAMJPD010000054.1 GCA_946407765.1 uncultured Lachnospiraceae bacterium | reverse complement strand
AGTGCTTCACCATTTAATTCCTGAACTGTTTTAAGTTCAAAAAATCTTGAACCTGCTACATATGATGCAACAATATTTTGTGCAAGTTGCGAGTTAGGACCAGCTGCAGGACCAAGAGGAACTTCAACATGTTCCTTATAAATATTAAACCCCTTTGATGGATCTGCCTTATAATATTTTCTTACACCAAAACAAGAATTTTCTTTTTTGTTCTCTTCTACTATCCATTCGATTAAATTACCAAATGGCATAATCTTCATCTTATCGCTCATAAACTCTCCCTTTTGTTTATACATTAGATTTTATGTTTGATTTATTTATTGATTTTATCCCAAAGTTTTTTAGTTTTTACTGCTATATCAGAAAGGGTCTTCTCCTCATCAAGCATAGTAAGAACTCTATCTTTCATAAGTATCTTGCCATTACCAATTGTAGTAACGACGCTTCTTCCATTCATTCCAAACAAGATATTACCATTGATATTATTTTGATCCATCGGTGTATGTGGATAATAATCTGTAACAATTACATCTGCAGCATAGCCTTCCTTGATCTTACCAAGCGGAATATCAAAATATCTATTGGCCATCTTAGGATTATTTTCAAAAAGCATTTGTGGAACTTCTGCCCATGCAGCTGTGCCTGTGCATAGATGATGCTTATGTAAAATATTTGCAACTTTATATGACTCAATCATATCATGTGTATATCCATCTGTTCCAAGACCAGTAAGTATTCCCTTTTCTACCTGTCTCATTGTTGGAGGGCATCCACAAGCATTTCCCATATTGCTTTCTGGATTATGAACTATCATAGTATCAGACGCTTTTATTCTATCCATCTCATGATCATTTACATATATACAGTGTCCAAGTAGAGTTTTAGGTCCAAGTATATCAAAATCATCAAGTCTATCTATAATTCTTTTTCCGTGTTTAAGAAGACAATCGTGTAAATCTTCTATTCCCTCTGCAATATGAATATGGAACCCAACTTCTTTTGGTGTTTCAGAGCGAGCAAATTCAAATGTTTCATCTGAAATTGTAAACTGCGCATGCATACCGCACATTGCCTTTATAAAGTCATCGTTATTTTTAAGAGTTTTCTTTATGAATCTAGAATTTTCAAGAACAGATTTTTTAGATTTTTCCATTCCATCTCTATCAGATATTTCATAACACAGACAGCTTCTTACTCCAATTTCTCTTGCTGCTTCTTCAATAGCATCAAGTGAACCATCAATCTCTCCAAAGCTAGCATGGTGGTCAAATATTGTTGTGACACCATTTTTTACACATTCTATATATGTTTGTATTGCAGAATATTTTGTGAATTCATTATCAAGATTTCTATCTAGTGTCCACCACATTCCATCAAGTATAGTTAAAAAATCTGTGGCACTATAGCCTTTAACGTTTAATCCTCTTGCAAGTGCAGAATATATATGCTCATGCATATTAACAAATGCAGGCATTACAACAGCACCCTTTGCATCAATAACTTCGGCACTAGAATATTTTAATTTTAATTTATCACTATCTCCTACTTCTACGATTTTGTTGCCATCCATAGCAACGGCACCATTTCTTATGAATGGATTTTGTTCATCTCTTGTAACAAGAGTAGAATTTGTTATAAGTATCATGAATAAAAACCTCTCATTAAATTTTATAAGAAAACAAGCTTTACAATCTTTTGATTATTTACATCTACAAGGCCAAATGCAATAAGTTTCACATCTGGTATAACAGGAAGGCTTTGGATATAAATTATTTATTATTAAATATTTCCTTTACTACTTGTGCATCCTTTGCTTCTTGATGCAAAAGGAGTTCATCTGTCATTTTATTTTTAGCTTCTTCTCCTTGATCAAGATAAACTTTATAGTTGTCAGCAAGTTTATAATCTTTGCCTTGCTTTTTCATGTTGTTGTAGATTGCATGTTCTATTGCAGTAACGATATTCATATATCCAGTGCAACGACATAAATTTCCTGCAATTAACTTTTTGATTTCGTCTCTAGTATATGGCTTATTATCACCTACAATTTCTACTGCCTTTAATATGAAACCAGGTGTGCAGAATCCACATTGAACAGCAGCTTCTTTTATAAATTGCTTCTGAACATCAGTTAGATCTCCCTTTTCGTCCTTAAGTCCTTCTACTGTTACAATAGATTTTCCCTCTGCCCACTTAGTAAGATATATGCATGTATCAACACATCTTCCATTAATAAGTACTGAGCAAGCTCCGCACTCACCAACTTCACAACCTTTTTTAACAGAAGTAAGATCTAATTGATTCCTTAGTGTATCATATAAAGACTCTCTCTCATCAAATGGAACTTCTACATCCCTGCCATTTACATTAAATTTTATAAAACTTTTACTTGCCATTATATCTTACCTCCTGCTCTTCTTACTGCTTCCTTAAGTGATCTAGTTGCAAGTTCTTTTATTAACTGCTCTCTAAATTCTTTAGATGCTCTCCAAGAATCTCTTGGGTTCATATCACTAAGAGCTTTCTTCCCAAATTCAATATACATATTCTCATCTGAAATAGACTTACCCTTAGCAAAACTTTCAGCTGATGGAGCTCTTGATGGAACAGGAGCTGCAACACCATAAGCAATTTTTACATCTTCAATAGTTGATTTATCACCAGATAATTTAACAAGGACGCTACATCCAAGAGTTGCTATCTCCATAGCATTTCTCTTACCATACTTACTATAGTACCCAAAGTAGCCCTTATAATTTTCTTTCTTAATTATAAATTTTGTTACTACTTCGCATCTATCACGAACTGTCTTTCCAGGACCTGTATACCATTCAGATATTGGAACTGTTCTTTCCCCATTTGGGCCAACACACACTATTTCAGCATCAAGAGCTCTCATAGTTGATGCAGAGTCTGCACTTGTTGCCCCATTACATATATTGCCGCCTATGGTACCTGTCTGTCTGATTTGAGGACCACCTACAGTATCGCAAGCTTCTCCAAGCGATAATAGATTTGCTTTTATAATATCGTTATTAGTTATATTGTAAAAACAGGTTCCTGCACCAATTATAATATTCTCGTTGCTATCCATAGTGATGCCTTTTATTTCTGCAAGATTGTGAACAGATACGAGGGCCTTACCTGCATCCTTTCCTTCACGAACTCTTATAAGGACATCTGTTCCACCACATACTACTATTGCATCTTCATCTTGCTTTAGATGATTTACCGCATCAGATACAGAACTAGCTTCATAAACACTTTTTATATCAAACATATCCTAAAGCCCTCCTTAATCAATTAAACCTTTTTCTTTAAATCCAGCAACAAGTCTTTGTGATGTAAGTGGTAATTGATAGAATGAAACTCCTGTTGCATTTAATACTGCATTTCTAATTGCTGCTGATGCTGTAATTGCAGGTGGCTCACCAAGAGCTTTATTTCCGAATCCACCTGTTGGATCTTTCATATCAATAAATGCAACACTATAATCTGGAGCATCCATTGCTGTTGGAATTTTATAATCAAGAAGATTATCATTAAGTGGCTTACCAGTTTTTTCATCAATTAATAATTCTTCAGATAAACCATATCCAAGACTCATAGACATACCACCATGGACTTGTGCAGATGCAAGTGCAGGATTAAGTACTGTTCCTGAATCATGAACATTTATAATGTCATTAATCTTAATCTTACCAAGTGCCATATCAACTTCAATATCAACAAAAGTACATCCTGATGCAAATGTATTAGTTAAAGTTTGCTTAGTGCACTCAGCTACAATATGCTCTGCCTTTGTTTGGCTATAAAGTGAATTCATAGCAACATCGCCAACAGAAACGACTGTAGCACCGCTCTTATCTACTACATTGTTATTTTTGATATCAAGTTCATCGGCCTTCTTACCCTTAGTAAGTTCAAGGTCAACTGCTCTATCAATAATTTTCTTCTTAAGTAATTCACCACAAGTTTTAATTGCAAATCCAACAACATAAGATTGTCTAGAGCCAAATGCACCAAAGTCAAATGGAGTTAGATCTGTATCTTGTGTAGACATTACATAAATTTTATCAAAACTGATTCCTGTTGCTTCAGCACTCATCTGAGTCCATACAGTATCTGCACCTTGACCAATTTCTGTTGCACCTGATTGAACTTGAATAGAACCATCTTGGTTAAGAACCATTCTAATTGCGGATATTTCTTCTGAGATTGGCCATACTGCAGTTTGATATATGAAGATACCCATACCAACGCCGCGTCTTATGTTTCCTGTTTGGTTTTGATATGCCTTTCTTTTTTCATCCCACTTGATATGTTTTGCACCTTCTTCTATACACTTCTTAAGTCCATATGTATAGAACTTCTGATCACCTGTTATGCTATTTTCATCGGCACAATTTTCTAATCTAAACTTAACAGGATCAAGACCTGCCTTGAAACATAAATCATCTGTTAAGAACTCTGAGAATGAACAAGCTTGTGGAACACCATAAGCTCTCATAGCAGCAGATGTTGGGGCATTAGTATAAACTGTATAAGCTTCAGAATTTACACCAAGCTCATCTTTATAAATATTTTTAAATATACCAGTACACTTTGCTGTTATACTTGCTCCATGTCCTGCATATCCACCGTTTTGAACATAATTAACAAGTTCTCTTGCAACATATTTTCCATCTTTAGTAATAAGACCACGAACATCTCCATCCATAGGGTGACGAGTTCTTGTTCCTACAATTGTTTCTTCTCTTGAAATTTCAAGGAAGACTGGACGGCCGCCTACTTGAGTAGAAAGCCATGCGCAAAGTGGTTCATAAAGTACATCTTGCTTATTTCCAAAACCACCGCCTATATATGGTTTTATAACTCTTACCTTTCCCCATGGAAGACCAAGTGCATGAGCAACGACCCTTCTACATATATGAGGAATTTGAGTTGAACTTACAACTGTAACTTTGCCATTAGTATCAACATATGCATAAGAAACTGGAAGCTCTATATGACAGTGTGAGATAAGTGGAGTTTTGATATTGGCACATACTTCTACAAGATTATCTTCCCCATATTTTTCTATAGCTTTCTTTTTGGCTTCATCATAATTAAAATCATTACTTGATTTGAAACTTATATGAGAAAAACAATTTGATTTAGAAATATTTGGGTGAAGAACTGGAGCTTCATCTTGCATACTAGCTCTCGCGGTTACATAAGGTTTAAATTCATTATATGTAACTTTAATCTTCTTGAGTGCTTGCACTGCTGCAACTTCATCTTCAGCAACAACTGCTGCAACATCATCACCATAAAGTCTAACTCTCTTATTTAATAGTTTTCTATCCGCTGGATCTAAGTGAGATGGATCAAGATTGTATGGGTGGCCTGCTGTTGGAAACTCAATATCTGGAACATCAAAACAAGTAAACACACCTACAACACCTGGAACCTTTTTAGCTTCCGAGATATCGATATCAACGACTTCACCATTTGCGATAGTAGAATGTAGAACTTTAGCAACTAAAGCATTTTTAGGACAGAGATCTGCGGTGTACTTTGCCTTGCCAGTTACTTTGCCATATGCGTCTACCCTAATATGGCTCTTACCGACATAATCCATAAATTGCACCTCTTATATTATTTGCCAAGGCTCTTGGCATATTTGGTTAAATTATACACATTAAAACAAATTCGGTCAATATACAGAAAATTATATATATTCATTGATATTCATTGATGTTCTCTAGTATGATTTACTTTTGTTTATTTAATAAATAATTCATAACAAAACTGAGCATAGTAATATCGTCGAATTGTTCTGCATCCCCTACAAACTTATCTACGCTTGCAAGTACAGTTTTGCATACATCATAGCAACTCTGACCTTCTACAGTCCTTAGTGTTTCAAGGAGTCTATCATCTCCAAATAATTCCTTATTACTATCTGTTGCTTCAGTAACTCCATCAGTATATAGATATAATACATCCTTAGGATTAAGTTTAGCCTTATGTTCATCATACTTTGCACTACCTATTGCTGCAAGAACAAGATTAGGTTTAGAACCAAGCATCTCAGGATTCTTTCCATCTCTTACAACTATGGCAGGATTATGGCCTGCACTTGCATAAGTCATCTCTCCTGTAAGCAAATCTATACTTCCTATCCATACAGTTACAAACATTCCTGCATCATTTTCCGCAGCTAGAGTCTTGTTGGCCTCTGTAAGAACTTGTCCTACTGGCATACCGCCCATAGCAAGATTTTTAATAATTGTTTTAGCATTCATCATGAACATAGCAGCTGGGATTCCCTTTCCTGAAACATCTGCAATAAGACATACAAGGTGTGTATCATCACCAAAGAAGAAATCAT
>CAMJPD010000053.1 GCA_946407765.1 uncultured Lachnospiraceae bacterium | reverse complement strand
GTATTAGAAGGTTCCTTAATTCCTGTAGCTATGATTGTAACAATAGCTCTTCCTTGAAGTGTCTCATCTTCAGATACACCAAAGATTGTATTTACATCATTTCCTACAAGTTCAGTTACCTTAGTCATTGCACTTGCTGCATCAACAAGAGTGATATCACCTGTGAAGTTAACAAGTATATCAGATGCACCTGCAATTGTAGTCTCAAGTAGTGGAGATGTAAGTGCTTGATTCATTGCTTCTATAGTTCTGTCATCACCTTCACCAACACCCATAGATACGTGAGCAACACCCTTATCTCTCATTATTGTACTGATATCTGCAAAGTCAAGGTCAATTGTTGATGGCTTATTAATTAAATCGACTATACCCTTAACTGAATTCTTAAGTACTTCATCTGCAACTCTGAATGAGTCAGACATGCTTGCTTTCTTATCAACTAATCCAAGAAGCTTATCATTAGGAACAATGATTAATGTATCAACTTCCTTTTTTAGTTTTTCAATACCTGCTATGGCATTGTCCATTCTCTTCTTGGCTTCGAACATGAATGGCTTAGTAACAACGCCTACTGTAAGTATGCCAAGATCTTGCTTTGCAATCTTAGCAATTACTGGTGCAGCACCTGTTCCTGTTCCACCGCCCATACCACAAGTGATGAACACCATATCTGCTCCAGATAAAACTTCTTTTATTTTCTCAGCTGATTCTTCAGCTGCCTTCTCACCATTTTCTGGCTTAGCACCACAGCCTAAACCTTTAGTTAACTTCTCACCGATTTGAATTACTGTATTAGCCATACAGTGTGATAGAGTTTGTTTATCACTATTAACACCAACAAATTCAACGCCACAAATTCCATCTTGAATCATTCTATTGATTGCGTTGTTACCTGCTCCACCTACACCTACAACCATTATTTTTGTTACATACTCTGATTCTGGTAATTTAATTTCTAACATATCAATAATTCCTTCCTATAAAAAAATAAATTATGCAATAAAATCTCCTTAATACTATACTAAAAATTATCATCATTTGCAAGTAAAATAATAAAAAAACCACCGTAATTGGTGGTTTTAATTGTTATTAAAATGCATACTAAATAATAATTGATATTACTTAATTACATATGGAAGAATTGCAAGCTGTCTTGCTCTCTTGATAGCAACAGTTAAATCTCTCTGGTGCATTGCACATACACCTGTAACTCTACGTGGTAATATCTTACCTCTCTGAGAGATGTATCTTTGTAACTTAGTGCCATCTTTATAATCTATTGCTTCTGCTTTATCTGAACAGAATGCACAGACTTTCTTCTTCTTTTTTAGGAGATATTTATTTTCTCCTTTTTCATTCTTATTATATTTTTTTGAATTCTGAAAAGCCACTTTTCCCTCCAAGATAGTTAATTAACTATTCATAAATGAAAGACCTTCATCTTCTACACCATCTGGAATAGACATAAATCCTTCCATGATTGATGAGTCGTTCTCTGATCTTCCCATAGATTCACTACTAGCATGATTAGATGAATCAGAAGATGCTCCAGATTTTTTACTATCTGCAAAATAATGTTCTTCAACAACTACATCTGTTGTATAAACCGTCTGGCCTTCCTTGTTCTTGTAGCTA
Source organism: uncultured Lachnospiraceae bacterium (assembly GCA_946407765.1). GTDB lineage: Bacteria > Bacillota > Clostridia > Lachnospirales > Lachnospiraceae > UBA3633. The sequence continues at coordinate 5,045 of CAMJPD010000053.1, read as the reverse complement.
CCTGTCTGTATACGGCCAACGACTAACATTCTCATTCCCTTAGTTAGGAATTTTTTAGCAAATTCTGCAGTCTTACCAAATGTTACACATGATATGAAGTCTGCAGTTACATCTGAACCTTCCTTCTTAAATCTACGATCTACTGCTAAAGTGTATCTTGTTACTGCAAGAGCTGAGTCTCCACTTGAATTTCTCATCTCAGGATCTTTTGTTAAGCGACCCATTAAAATTACTTTGTTCATAAATATACCTTCTTATAAAAAATAATTAAGCTCTCGCTGGTTATAAAAAATTACAAGCTAATAATCATAAAACGAAGAACAGATTCCATGATACGGATGAAATCATCTAGTTGTTTGATCGCTTCTGCATCTGATTCAAAATGAATGTAATAATAATATCCTTCAGACTTATGATTAATTTCATAAGCGAGGGTTTTCTTACCAGCATCATTAATAGGTTCTTCTATTGTTCCGCCAAAACGTGTAATGTAACCTTTAACCTTATTAAGTTGCTCTTCCTTTGCTGAATCTTCTAATGAACCATCAAGAACTAAAGCTAATTCATACTTGTTCATCAATATATACCTCCTTTTGGACTAGCGGTTTAAAACTTTAACTTTAAACAAGGCAGTGGGATTAATATAACAAATTTTAAAAACTATTGCAAGGGGAAAAAGTGGCGATTTTTTAAGAGTTTTAGATTGGTATATAAGAATCCAAATATGATAATTAAACTGTGCCGATAATCTCATACAAAAAGGCAAATGTCAATATAAGAATTTGACAAGAATTTCACATAGAATTTTACATTTAGATATATTTTATAAAAATTTTCTTTATTTATAAGTATATTTAGTTTTTAAAATGTAAAATTCTTTATAAACATTTTTTAAAATTTATATGATTTAAGAAAATTTTTTGGGAATATTTTAAGTAATTCATCCTTATGATCTTTAGTAAGATAAGAAATATTTTCTAAATCAGTCCTTATTCTCTTATTAGAATCATTAAATTCACCTACGAAAGAAACATTATCAAAGTTATTAATTAGATATTTATAACATTCAATTGGTTTATTACTTGCAACAAGTATTACATCTTCACATAAAAGCCTATATGGATTTAAATCAAAATAATTACAAACTTCTATAGTATATTGAGATACAGGAAAAAGCTTAATAGAATATTCCAAACCAAGTTTCATCTCCTCACATAGATCCCACAAAGCAGCAAGAACTCCGCCCTTTGTTGCAATTACATACTTTGAAATATATTCATTATCTAATAATTTATTATTTATATTTTTCTTCTTATTAAAATGATTGCAGATGGAAGTGACATAATCTTTAGGAAAATATTTGCTAAGTTCTTCATGTTTATTTTTAGATAATAAAAAAGTTCCAAGGTTTCCAGTTTCGCCTATGCTATATAGATAAAACTTATTGCTGGAACTTTTCAAATTATTAACCTTTAAGATGTGTTAGTATAATTGGAACAATCATCGCTACAACGAGTAAAATTGCAATTACAGCAGCAACTCTCTTAAGTGTCTTTCTATTCATCATATTGCATATACCTCACAATTAATTTTTTTAATTATAATACAAAATATAAATTTATGCAATTAATCATTCAATATCATATTGTATTCTAATAAATTTTTTCTTATCAAAGTCACTTAACATATCTGAAATTGATTTTCTAAGTTCCTTAGCTCTCTGATATAGTGGAGTTTTTATATATAGTATTTTTCTATATTCGTCCTTGATTTTATATATGGCAGGATCTGTTGGTCCAATCAATTGTTCATTGGCATACATATGTTTTGGAAGCATATTTTTTAATCTATCACAAAATCCTATCAAATATCCTTCATCATAAGAATAAAAATTTATAAATAACATATAAGAAAATGGTGGATAATTAAGTAATTTTCTAAATTCTATTTCTTCCTTGAAAAACCCTTCATAGTCTTGTTTAGTAGCATATTTTATAGCATAATGCTCTGGGTCATAAGTTTGAACAATAACATCACCAGATAATTTTCTACCTGATCTTCCTGCACACTGAGTAAGCAAGGCAAATGTATTAAAGCTTGATTTATAATCTTGTATATAAAGCGAACTATCTGCAAGCATTATGCCAACTAATGTTAGATTTGGGAAATCATGTCCCTTTACTATCATCTGTGTGCCAGTCAGAATTTGAGCTTCATTGTTTTTAAATTTTTTAATCATTATATCTTGAGAATTTTTTCTTGTTGTTGAGTCAGAATCCATTCTAATAACTTTGGCATTAGGAAATAAATTAACAGTATCAATTTCTAATTTTTCTGTTCCTATTCCTACTCTTGATATATTGTTAGATCCACATTCGCTGCATTTATCTGGCATAGGAATTTCTAGACCACAGTAATGACATTTTAGTTTCCCATCATTATGTAGAGTAAGTGCTACATCACAGTGAGAACACTTAATTACTGTTCCGCATTGTTTGCAACATACAAAATTAGAAAGACCTCTCCTGTTCATGAACAACATAACTTGTTCATTTTTTGCAAGTTTTTCATTAATCTTATCAACTAATTTATTAGAAAATTCTGGATAAGTTTTATTCTTACCTGCATCTTTAAGATCAACTATGTGTACCTCAGCAAGATTTGCACCAGATACAGCTCTCTTTGTTAATTTATGCAAAATAATTTTACCATCAAGTGCTTCTTTGTAAGTTCTTATACTTGGAGTTGCGCTTCCCATGACAAGCGGACACTTACTGCTCCATGCTCTAAATTTTGCAACATCTGATGCTTTATATTTTGGTGAATGATCAGAATTATATGCTCCATCATGTTCTTCGTCTATAATAATTAAACCTAAATTATTAAATGGAGCAAAAATTGCGGAACGAGGTCCAACTATAATATCAACCTTTCCTTCTTTACATTTCTGATATTGTATATATCTTTCACCTTCGGACATTTTAGAATGAATTATAGCAACCCTATTCTTAAATCTATTGGATAAGCGATATATTGTCTGATATGTTAGAGATATTTCAGGAATTAAAAATATTGTCTGCTTTCCAGAATCTAAGACCTTACTTATTATAGACATATAAACTTCTGTCTTCCCTGAACCTGTTATGCCAAATATAAGATGCGTACTGAATTCATCCTTCTTAGTATATTCAATAATTTTTTCTGAGATTGATTTTTGTTCTTCATTAAGAACAATCTCTGTATTTTGATTTAAACCTTCAGTTTTACCATCGTCTATATAATTTTCTGATATATCCTTGGTTCTGCTATTCTTCTGAACTGTTTTTTTAACAGGAAGAACAGTTTTTAGTGCAAGTGACATAGGGACCATATATTCAGTAGATATGAAGTTTGCAATCTTAAGTAAATTAGTATCTACTTTGGTTCTCTTATCTTCTTTAGATATTATATATTTTACTTTGGATTCATCAAAATTAATTTCATCAATTAATTCTATTACATAAGCAATTCTATTAGTGTTTCCCTTGCCAAATGGAATTAAAACTGCATCACCTACTTCAATAAGCCCTTCTAAGTCTTCTGGGATTTTGTATGAAAATAATTTATCTACTGCATCAATTGTAATATCTATGATGACGTTAGCATACTTACTCATAGTTTTAATTCATTAACAATTTTCAAAATTTCTTCACTATCTAAGAAATGAGTTCTTGTTCCATTTACTTCATTATATGGCTCATGACCCTTTCCTATTACTGCTATAAGATCCCCTTTTCGTGCATTTTCTATAGAATATCTAATAGCATCTCTTCTATCTTCAATTTCAATATATGCTCCACCTGCAGGAATCAATGTCGACTTGATGTCATTAATTATGTCTGAAGTTTTTTCAAATCTTGAATTATCAGCTGTTAATATATTCAAATCAGCATACTTAGCTCCAACTTCGCCCATACCATATCTTCTTTCCTTAGATCTATTACCACCACAGCCAAATACGACAACAAGTCTTGTTGGATTAAATTCTCTAAGAGTAGATAATAAATTTTCCATAGCAACACTGTTATGAGCATAATCAACCATAATAATAAAATTCTCATTCTTATATACAAGTTCACATCTTCCTGGAACAGATATTTTAGATATACTTTTTTCTATTACTTCATATGGTACCCCAACCAATAAGGCAAATGTTATAGCACTAAGAGCATTATAGACATTATATTTTCCTATAAGTGGAATATGGAATTGTTTATTATGTATAGTAAAATTAATTCCAATTTTTTCTTTATCATAAATTATATTTTCTGCTACAAAATCAACTTTATCATTTTCAAAAGTATTATTATTAATACTTGTCGTTATCAAATTATCTCTTGTGAGAACTTTTACTGCCTTATCATAAATTCTACTTGCATCATTAGAGTCTATATTTAAAATTAATTTTTTAGACATATTAATAATGTTCATCTTACAGCTTATATAATCCTCATAATCTTCATGTTCATCTGCACCTATATGATCTTCTGAAATATTAAGGAATAATCCATATTCAAATTTAAGGCCATAAACTCTATCAAGTTTAAATGCTTGCGAGCTTACTTCCATAACAAGATATTCTATATTTTTTTCTACCATGTCATGCATATATTTATTAAGTTCGTAACTTCCTGGTGTAGTATTTACAATTTCTATATGAATATCATCATAAATTACGCCTACTGTTCCAATAAGGCCAGTCCTTGCTCCCGATGCTTCAAGAATATTCTTAATCATAAAAGATGTGGTAGTCTTACCCTTAGTTCCAGTAAGTGCAATTATTTTAAGCTTTTCTCCTGGTCTATCAAAATAGTTAATTGAAATTATAGATAATGCCTTTCTTGTATTATCGACTTTGATGATTATGAGATTTTTATAATTATCATTGATATATTGTAAATCTTCATTATTAATTTCTTCTACTACTATACAAGAAATATCATTTTGTGATATTTCTCTAGTCTTATCGTGAGAATTAAACTTAGCACCTTTAAGACATATAAAAA
>CAMJPD010000052.1 GCA_946407765.1 uncultured Lachnospiraceae bacterium | reverse complement strand
TGGAAGCAGGAACGCTTAATAAACCTGGAATCTTATCAGTAAGTGCTGGAATAAAATATATAAATGAAATTGGATTAGAAAGTATTTACAATAAAGAAAAAGAATTGAATAATTATTTTAATGAAGAACTAAAAAAAATAAATAATGTTAAAATTTATGGTCTTCCAGATATAAATTTAAGAGTTGGTATTACTAGTATAATTATTGATGGGTATAGTAGTGGTGAAATTTCAGATTATCTTAATGAAAAATATGAAATAATTACAAGGTCTGGTGGTCACTGTGCCCCACTTCTCCATAAAGCTATGGGAACAGTAGGGAGTGGACTTGTAAGATTTAGTTTTTCTCATAATAATACTATAGATGAAGTTGAAACTGCACTTGAGGCAATTAGAAATATATGATTTTAGAATTAGATAGTATTAAAAAAACAATTAATAAAAAAGTTCTACTTGATGATATAAACTTAAGTATTGAACACAGTCCAATTCTTGCAATTTTAGGAAATAATGATGAAGAAAAATCTGCATTATTAAAAATAATTGCTGGCATTTATTCTTGTAATTCAGGTAGTATAAAAATTAATGATAATGAAGTAGATAACAATTTTGAATTTAGAAAGAATATTTTTTATGTATCTAATGATCCTTATTTTATAGAAAATGAAAATATTGAATATATATTAAGAACTTATAAAATGTTTTATAAAGATTTTAATATAGGATTTGCTATTGAAGAAATAGAAAAAATTTTTGATTTAAATACCACTTATCCATCAAAATTATCAATCCAAAATAGAAGAGTAATTGCTATAATCTGCGCTCTTGCAAGTGAGTCAAAATATATACTGATTGATAAAACACTTGATGGAATAGAGGGGCCTATATTAAATGATCTAAAGAAACTGATATTGAAAGAAAATTCTAATAAAGGGACAACTTTGTTAATCAATACTTCTAATATAAAGGGAATTGATGATATTGTAAGCGATTTTATTGTTCTATGCGATAATTCATTAAAGTTTCATAAGAATATAAATGAAGAAAATGAATATATATCTAAAGTAACTTATTTTGACGAAAGTATGCGAAATCCTGATGAGATTTTTGAAAGTAGTGATATCATATCATTTGTTGATAATAAATTAACTAAAACTGCAATAGTAAAATTAAGTAAAGATAAAAACGAACAATATATTAAAAATAAAGACATTAAATATTTTGATATTAAACAAGTTTACGCATCTGAAATATATGATAATTTATTAAAATATGAATAAATCAAATTTACACAATTTAATAAGAATAGAACATCGAAAATATAGTTATTTATATCTATATAATTTTGCTTATTATTTATTTACAATGATTGTTCCATCAATATTATTTATATTGATTGGTTTAAATAATAAATACTTTACAACAAAGTTTTATCATTTTATATCTACTTCAATTCTTGCTATATTTAACTATATAATATTATTTTCACATTTACATAAAAATAATGAATTAGAGTGTTTATACTCAATGCCTATTAAAAGAGAAGATATATTTAATTCTAAATTTATTCTTGGCATATTGTTCTATATAATCCCATCATTAATTTCATATTGCTCATTATTTTTTATTCTTTTATATTTTTCTCCATATACATTAATCAATCAAAACCAAATTTTGAATCTATTCTTATTAAACTTTTGTTATTATCTATATGCTGGTTTAATAACAATATTTTCTATGATTATGACATCTAAGATTAAAACATCTATAACTATTAGTATAATTTTTATATTATTAGATTATTTATTCTATGCTGCTTATACTGGTCTTGATTTATGTTTTTTTGAAGTTAATCAATCAGGTGTTATTAATTCACATGCTGGTAACGGCTTATTCTATATATTTAAAAATTTATTTATTGTATTATCGCCTATAAGTTTATATATTGAATCTACAGTGTTTGTTAGTTTTGTAATATGCTTCATATTATTAATTGTATTTTGTATAAGTATTTATAAGCTTAATTTATATACATATAAATTAAGAAAACCTGAAAATAATCAATATATTTTTTCATTTAATTTATTTACTAGATTGTTCAGAATCATACTATCGATTTTAATTGGAATTTTTGGAGCTGAGCTTATAATATTAATGTATGAGTTTGGACAGAATGCACAATCTAAACTCAGTATAGGAATGGTGATGTCATTTCTATTTACTACAATAACATTTGCCTTATTAAATTTAATTGATAAAAATAGATATGAAAATAAATTTTATAAATTTGTTGATTATGTACTCGCTATAATTATTCCAATTGCAATAATTGTGATGTACTCTTATTATGTTGGAGTTTAGTATCAATTACTAATAATTGTACCAGTTTTTCCTTCAATACCGTCCTTAGCTTTTTCAAGTAGAGTTATAAGACAGCTTCTTCCATTCTTACTTTCTGCAAATTTTATAGCTGCATTTACTTTAGGAAGCATAGAGCCTGGGGCAAATTGTCCATCAGCAGCGTGCTTTTTAGCTTCTGCAACTGAAAGCTTAGATAAGTTTTCTTGATTTGGTTTTCCAAAGTTAATTGCAACTTTTTCAACTGCAGTTAAGATTATAAGGAAGTCTGCATCAATATTTTCTGCAAGAAGTTCTGCTGCTGAGTCTTTATCAATAACAGCTGCACAACCAATAAGCTTGTTTCCTTCCTTAGTTACAGGGATGCCACCACCTCCACAGCATATAACAAGTGTTTTGTTGGCAAGCATTGTTTTAATTGCATCAATTTCTGCAATTTCTTTTGGAAGTGGAGAAGGAACTACACGTCTATAACCACGACCAGAATCTTCAACTATAGTCCAGTTTTTAGATTTTGCCATTTCATCTGCTTTTTCTTTAGTCATGAATTGACCAACTGGCTTTGTTGGTTTTTGGAATGCAGGATCTGCTTTATCAACTACAACTTGTGTTAGAACTGTTGCAACACCATTTACCTTAACGCCCCTATTGAGACATTCTTCGCGAAGTGCATTTTGTAGGTCAAAACCAATATATGCTTGGCTCATAGCTCCACAGTTAGCAAGTGGAATATATGATGCTCCATCATTCTTATGTAAGTCATAATTTTCATTAAATACATTGTTGATCATTCCTACTTGTGGACCATTACCATGAACAACAATTACTTCATTACCAGCTTCAATTAAATCAACGATTGCCTTAGATGTAGTTTTAACTGCAACAACTTGTTCTTCAAGATTGTTACCAAGTGCATTGCCACCAAGGGCAATAACTATTTTCTTACCCATAATTACCTCTTTTATATTTTTTTTAATTATATCATATATAATAATTAAATTCTATAACTAATAAATATAATATTTTTATGATAATATATATAAAAGGTAGGTTATTTTTATGGAATGGAAAAATTTAGATGAATTAAATTCTTATAAGTTACTTATTGATTACAAAAATAGAATTAATCTTAAGAACATATTGAATAATGAATCTGGTGTCCATAGAGTAAAAAAATATCAATCAGATATGTCTTGTGGATTGAAATATGTTTATGCTGCTAAAGAAATTGATAATAATATTATTGATCTTTTATCAAATCTTGCTATAGAAAACAATTCAGTTGCTAAGTATAAATTGTTACTTAATGGTGAATTTATTAATACTGGAGAAAATAGAAGAGTACTACATCATTTGTGTAGAGGTCAGCTTGGTGAAGATGTCATTGATAATAATATCAATATGAGAGAGTTTTATAAAAATGAGCTAGATAAGATTAAAAATTTTTCTGAAAAAATTCGATCAGGTATTATATGTAATGAAAAAAATGAAAAATATACTACAGTAGTTCAAATCGGTATAGGTGGTTCGGATCTAGGCCCAAGAGCTATGTATATAGCATTAGAAAATTATGGAAAAAAAACTAATAAATTAAAATTAGATGCAAAATTTATTAGTAATGTTGATCCAGATGACGCTTTAAGTATTTTATCTAATATAGATATAAGCAAAACAATTTTTGTACTGGTTTCAAAGTCTGGTACAACTCTAGAAACTCTTACTAATGAAGCAATAGTTAAGGAAAAAATTATTAAAAATAACCTTCAAGTTAATAAACATATGGTTGCTGTAACAAGTAAGACATCACCTATTGCTAATTCATCAGAATATATGGAAGCATTTTTTATTGATGATTATATAGGTGGTAGATATTCATCTACTTCTGCTGTAGGTGGTGTCATTTTATCTATTGCACTTGGTTTTGATGTATTTGAAGAGTTCTTAGATGGTGCACATAGCGAAGATAAAAACTCTCTTAATGAAGACATAAGAAAAAATCCTGCACTTCTTGATGCACTTATTGGGGTGTATGAAAGAAATATTTTAGGATATGAAATTACTGCAGTTCTTCCTTATAGCAATGCCTTATCTCGTTTTCCTGCACATCTACAGCAAGTAGATATGGAATCCAATGGAAAATCTGTAAATAGATTTGGAGATAAGATTAATTATAAAACTGGTCCAATAATTTTTGGTGAGCCGGGAACTAATGGCCAGCATTCATTCTATCAATTATTGCACCAAGGAAAAACTATTGTTCCTATTCAATTTATAGGATTTAAGAAAAATCAATTTGATGAAGATGTTGAAATCAAAGGTTCTAGTTCGCAAACTAAACTATGTGCTAACCTTGTATCTCAAGTAGTTGCATTTGCCTTAGGGAGTGAAAATAAAGATAATAATAAAAATTTTGAAGGGAATAGGCCTTCAAGTTTAATTGTAGGAGAAGAATTAAATCCAAAATCTCTTGGAGCTTTACTTTCTCATTTTGAAAATAAAATAATGTTCCAGGGATTTTTATGGAACATTAATTCTTTCGATCAAGAAGGTGTCCAGCTTGGAAAAGTTCTTGCTAAAAAAGTTCTTGAAAAACAAAGTAGTGGAATTCTAGAAGAATATGCAAAATTATTTAATATTTAATAAAAAAAATGCTAAGTGATACTTAGCATTTTTTATTTAAAGTGTATCTGCATATGCTTTTAGTGCTTGTTTTTGCGCAGAATTTAGTTTAGTTGGAACATTTATAATAACAGTTACATAGTGATCGCCTCTCATATTTGGATTTTTAAGTAGAGGGACGCCTTTGCCTTTAAGCCTAATTTTGGTATCTGATGCAGTTCCTGGTGCGATAGAAAGCTCTACTTGGCCATCAACAGTTTTTACAACAGTTTTACATCCAAGGACAGCATCTGGATAAGAAATAGAAATGGTTGAATAAATATTGACACCTTGTCTTTTAAGTATAGGATGTTCAACTACAGTAACTTCACATATGAGGTCACCTCTTGGACCGCCATTCTTACCTGGCTCTCCATATCCTGCAAGTTTTATACTTTGACCATTGTCGATTCCTTTTGGAATATTAATTGAAATTGTTTTTTTAGTTGATATATAACCTGTGCCAGAACATGTTGGACATTTTTCTTTGATAATCTGACCTGTTCCTCCACAGTCTGGACAAGTATTTACAGATTGCATAATTCCAAATGGAGTTCTCTGCTGGGTTACTACTTGACCCCTACCATTACATTTAGGACAAGTAATTTTGCTACTTCCATTTTTGGCACCTGTTCCGTTACAAGATGAACAAACTTCTTTATAATTATTAAGTTCAATTGTTTTAGTAGTTCCATTGATTGATTCGTCAAATGTTATCTTAACTCTAACTCTTATGCTTGCACCTTTGACTGGCATATTAGATCTGCTTGCACCATAAGAACCAAATCCTCCAAAATTAGAAAAGCCTCCACCACCAAATCCAAATAAATCAGAGAATATATCTGAAAAGTCCATAGAGCCAAAATCAAATCCACCAAATCCAGTTGCATCACCTGCAGCACTTCCTGCTTCAAATGCTGAATGTCCATATGTATCATATGCAGATTTTTTCTTAGGGTCAGAAAGAACAGCATAGGCTTCACTAGCTTCTTTGAATTTTACTTCTGCTTCCTTATCGCCTGGATTTGCATCTGGATGGTATTTCTTAGCAAGTACTCTATATGCTTTTTTTATTTCACTTTCAGTTGCAGATTTAGAAACACCTAATATGTCATAATAATCTCTTTTTGCCATAGTTTTCCTTTAAAATAGATATAAGTCCTAGTGTAAAATATACTCTAGGACTTAATATCTATAATTTATAAATTAATTATACTTCTTTAAAATCGCCATCAACTATATTGTCATCTGGATTAGTAGAACCTGTGTTAGCACTTCCTGTATTCTCTGAACCTGTAGCACCAGCAGCACCTCCAGTAGCGTCTCCACTTGCCCCTGCAGCATTAGGATTTGATTGTTCATAAAGTTTAGTAAATAATCCTTGTGCATTCTTTAAAACTTTATCAGTTAAGTCTTTAATTTTTTGAGCCTGATCTTTTGTGATAGTTTCTATTGGTGCAGCATTCACAGCATCTTCAAGTTCTTTTAAGTCAGCTTCAACCTTAGATTTTTCATCGCTAGATATTTTATCACCTGCATCCGATAGAGCTTTCTTAATCTGCATTACTGTTGAGTCACCTGTGTTTCTGATATCAACATTTTCTTTTCTTTCTTTATCTGCTGCTGCAAATGATGCGGCTTCCTTAACTGCCTTATCTATATCTTCCTTACTCATATTAGAACTTGATGTAATAGTTATATGTTGTTCCTTACCAGTACCTAAGTCCTTAGCTGTAACATTTACTATACCATTAGCATCTATATCGAAGGTAACTTCTATCTGAGGTACTCCTCTTGGAGCTGGAAGAATGCCATCTAGTTTAAATATACCTATAGACTTATTATCCTTGGCAAATTCTCTTTCACCTTGAAGGAC
>CAMJPD010000051.1 GCA_946407765.1 uncultured Lachnospiraceae bacterium | reverse complement strand
GATTTATCTAAAACTCAATTAACATCTATAACTTTAAAACTTGTAGATATAGGAGAAACAGTTGCTGCAGATAAAATTAAAAATTTAATTGATAACCAAACAAATCCTACAATTGCTCCTTATGCTAAAACTGGCGAAGTACATTTTAGAGTAACATATAGTGGGCCTGATCTTAGTAAATTATATAAAACTGTGGATGATATAAAAGCTATATTAGGCGAATATATATATACAGAAGATGAAGATAAGAATTTAGAAAATGTATTATATGACCTTCTTATTGAAAAAAATTATAAGATAGCTATGGCAGAGTCATGTACTGGAGGAATGGCAGCTAGTATGTTTACATCAATAAGTGGCGCATCAAAATGTTTTAATGGCTCATTTGTCACATATACTAATGAAATGAAACATAATATACTTGGAGTAAGCAAGGAGACCTTAGATAAGTATTCAGCAATATCTAAGGAATGTGCTATAGAAATGGCTCAAAATGCATTAAAACTTACCAAGTCAGATATTGCTATTTCAATTACAGGAAATGCAGGCCCAAGTACAAGTGAAGGAAAGGAACTTGGACTAGTATATATTGCTGTTGCAACTAATGATAAAACTATTTCTATAGAATCTCATTTTTCTGGACTTAGAGATAAGATAAGATTATCAGCAGCAAAGTGTGCTTTCAATGCTGCAAGAAAAGTTCTACTTGGAAAATTATAATAAAAAAGCAAAAGACTTATCTTTTGCTTTAATTATCTAATTAATTATAGATTTATATTTAGGCTCTTTCTACTTTGTTGCTTTTTAAACATGAAGTACAAACATAAATTTTTTTATTGCCTTCATCTGTTTTTACTCTTACTCTCTTAACGTTAGCTTTATATATTTTGTTAGAACGTCTATGTGAGTGACTGACTGCATTTCCAAAATGAACGCCTTTTCCACAAATTGCACACTTAGCCACGGGTATATCCTCCTTTTAACATTTGCCTGCATATAATACCAAAATTTTCTTGAAAATTCAAGTCTAAATTATTATAATAAAAAAAGGTAACATTATGTCGATTAGAGAAGATTTAGAAAAATTAGAAGAACAGACCTTATCAAAATATGCAACTCTTTCATCTAGGAGTTTGGGTAGAGATGTCCCAGAAGAAGAGTGTGAAGTCCGTCCGGCATTCACAAGGGACAGAGATAGAATATTGCACAGCAAGGCGTTTAGACGTCTTAAACATAAGACTCAAGTTTTTCTTGCACCTGAAATTGATCATTTAAGAACAAGACTTACTCATACACTTGAAGTTGCACAAATTGCAAGAACAATTTCTAAAGCGCTAAGACTTAATGAAGATTTGACTGAGGCAATTGCATTAGGTCATGATCTTGGTCATACACCTTTTGGACATACAGGTGAGAGAGTTTTGAATAAACTTCTCCCTAATGGATTTGAACATTGTGTGCAAAGTGTTAGAGTAGTTGAAATTATAGAAAATAAAGGAAAGGGTCTTAATCTTACTAAAGAAGTTCGCGATGGGATATTAAATCATAGAACTAGTGGCAGACCTAAAACTCTAGAAGGGCAGGCAGTTAGATTTGCAGACAAGATTGCATATATTAATCATGATATAGATGATGCAATAGAAGCAGGAATAATTAAGGAAGAAGATTTACCTAAAGCAGCAAGAGACATTCTTGGTAATAGAGTTAAGGATAGAATAAATACACTTATAATTGATATAATTAAAAACTCTAGCGATAAGCCAGAACTTATAATGAGTGATGATGTTGCAGCTGCAATGCAGTCACTTAGAAAGTGGATGTTTGATAATGTTTATGTAAATAGTGTTGCTAAGCAAGAAGATGAGAAAGCAAGTGAACTTGTACGCCTTCTATATGAATATTATTCTAAGAATATTAATCTTATGACGAGTGAATATTTAGAATTAATTGATAGGGGTGAAGATAAACAAACAGTAATTGCTGATTATATATCAGGAATGACTGATGATTATGCAATAATGAAATTCAATGAATACTTTGTCCCAAGGGGATGGAGGGCTATAAATTGAAGTCCAGGGATGTCCGAGATGAAATTAAATCTAGAATAGATATAGTTTCTTTAATTGGCAGATATGTAGAATTAAAAAGAGGTGGAAGTAATTTTATGGGGCTTTGTCCTTTCCATAAAGAAAAAACACCTTCTTTTACTGTATTTCCTGTTACTCAATCTTTCTTTTGTTTTGGTTGTGGAAAACATGGAGACATATTTACTTTTATAATGGAAAAGGAAAATGTCGACTTTAAAACTGCACTTCAGATACTTGCCAAGGAAGCTGGAGTAGAAATTCCGCAATATGTAGGTTCCGATTCTAGAGATAATAAAATTAAAGAAAATATTTTTAAGATTAATGAGATTACAGCCAAATATTTTTTTAAAACACTTGGCACCAAGCAAGGTAGAGAAGGATATGAATATCTGAAGCAGAGAGGATTTTCAGATGCAACAATAAAACAATTTGGATTGGGTTATGCTGTAGAAAATGAAAAGACTGAACATGCAGAAAATATTGTAAAAAAATTTTCTGATGAATTGCTAAGCATACTTAAAAGTAATAATTTTACTGATGAAGAGATTGATGAAGCTAAAATATTTAACCAATATAAATCAGGGTTGTTGTTTAGGGGAAGAGTCATCTGTCCTATAGTAAATAAATTAGGTAAGATTGTTGGTTTTAGTGGAAGATTACTCCCTAAGTATGACGATGGAAGTTCTGGCAAGTATTATAATACAACAGAAACTTTAGTATTCAAGAAAAGTAGAAATCTATTTGGAATTAATTATGCACTTAAAAATTGTAAAGATAGTGTTATATTGGTTGAAGGAAACTTTGATGTAATATCTATGCACGCTGCTGGATTTAATAATACTGTAGCACCAATGGGAACTGCTTTTAATGATAGTAGTGCAAATGAGATAAAAAATCTACATACCAAAAAAGTTTATCTATCATATGACGCAGATAGCGCAGGAAGGAAGAGCGCTCTTAAAGTAATTCCGTTCTTAGAAGAACTTAACCTTCCAACATTTGTAATAGACCTATCCCCAGCAAAAGATCCTGACGAGTTATTAAAAACTTATGGCAAGGATGAAATGCTAAAAAGAATTGAAAGTGCAATTCCTTCATTTGATTTTGAACTTAGTATGATGAGTTCAAATTTTGATCTAAATCATCCAGATGGCAGGGCTGGTCTATATAAGTCAGTCGTAGAAAGACTTTCAAAATATAAAGATAGAATCATAAGAAAACAATATAGTGAATATGCTGCCAAAATTCTAAATTATGATAGAGTTGATATGTTTAATGCAGTAGAAAAATATATTAAAGATAACAATTTATATAAAGAAGAATCAGAGTATAGAAGAACTGATGTATATGAGGATAATTCAAAACAAGTTAATATAGTGGATGAAAAAACTGTCAATACTTTGATGGAAAATCAAACCATATTCCTTAATGCTCTTTTTGATATTAGAGATATACATAAGGATATATTTGATGAAGCTTGCTCTTATATTAGCCTTGGTGATATTAAGACACCATCAAAATTTTCTAGTGAAATATATAATTTTTTACAAGATGAGATATATAAGGGATTATCTCAAGAAGAAATACTTAATAAGATAGAACAAGATGATATTAAGTTTGGCGATAGAGAAATTAAAGACGTAATAAGTATAGTTGGCAAAATTATTTTTTATAACAAATATGAAAGTATTAGAGAATACAGTGATGTGGATATCAAGAAGTACTTAAGTACGCTTATCAGAAATATTAAAAATTTGCAAATTGAGTTTTTAAAGCAAAGTATAAGTGATTCTAACCCAGATAAACTAAAAGAGCTTACTAAATTAAATCAAGAATTGAATGATTTGAAAAAGCAGAAGTTTTTTGGTATAATGTAAAAAACATTATTTGAGGTTAATTTGGCTAGAAACACTAAAAAAAAGAAAACTAGTTCAAAATTAAAAAATAAGAAAGCTAAAACAACAAAACAGACAACAAAGGCCAGTACTCCTAAAGTGTCAGCTAGTGAACTTGAAGCAAAGCGCAGGGTCAATTTCGAAATAATAAATATAGTTTTTGTTGCACTTTCTATTTTTTTGTTCGCATCTAATTTTGGCTATTGCGGAGCAATAGGAAATTTAGTATCTAATGTTATTGTAGGTTTATTTGGAACTATAGGATATATATTCCCATTTATCATATTGCTTATTCTACTTATAAATAATTATCTAGGTATGAGTACTGCAGAAAAGCTTATTACACTTATTGCACTTATATTTTTAATTTGCTCGCTTGTTCAATTAATGTTTGCAGATGAAGTAGTAGCTAATTCTATTGGTGAATATGTACATGAATTTTATAATCAAACCAAAAACCTAGATGGTATATATACTAGAAACATAGGCGGTGGTGCCATCGGAGGTCTGATTTACTTATTCCTATCTAGTACTATTGCAAAAACTGGTGCATATATTGTTATATTATTTTTGATATTAATATGTCTTGTTATATTAACAAGAAAACCACTTATGAGTATTTTTGCTAAAAAAACTTCTGATGGCGCAGCAAGTGTAGGAAAGGGAGTAAAAAATACTGCATCATATGTTAATGATTATTTTAAAGACATATCTAATACTAAATTAATCAATGAAACAGGATTTGATTATGATGAACCACAATTAAATAATAATGCTCCAAGTTTTAATCAAAATATAAATCCAAATTATAATCAAAGTCCTAATTTTAATCAAAATCCAATGATTAATCCTATACCTAATCAAAATATTAATACAGATTATTTTGATATAAATAAAGTTGTAAACCCAACTAGTGGTCAAAATCAAAATAATGGATATCAATTTACTAATCCATCATTTATACAAAATAATGAAGATTTATATAAATTTGATAATCAAAATCACAAACAAGGTATGAATTTGGATTTAGATAGTATAGCTCTTAAGAAACGTATGGAAGAGCAAAGAAGGATAGAGCAGAAGAAGGCTGAAGAACAAATACCATATCATTTTGATACTATTGATGATAGTATTCCATTTGACATGAGTTATAAGAAGGATAATCCAGAAGATTCTTATTATGGAAGTGAAAAATCTAATTATAATAATAATTATGATAATTATGGCTCTGAAAGTACAGGATCTTCATATATTAATGCATCAGAATCTCAAACTGCAGATCAATCCGATGCCAATGCAACAAAACAAAGACTTCTTGAAAAATACAGAGAAAAACTGAGAGCTAAAGGAGAAGGCTCTAATTATAATTCATCTAGTAGTTTATCTCAGTCAAGCATTAAATCTAGGTCTTCTGCATCAAGTAATAATACTTCTAGGTCAAGCACAGATCCAAGTATGACTAATATATCTCAAGTAAAGAAAAGACATAGGGCATATACTTTCCCTCCACTTAATTTACTTAAGAGAGGATCTAGTGTTGAAAATAATTCAAATTCAAAGCCAATTAAAGAAGCTTGTTCTAATTTAGAGAATTTATTTGCCCAATTTAAAATAGGTATCAGAGTAGTAGATGTTACTATAGGTCCATCAGTTATTAGATATGAAGTAGAACTTGCACAAGGAATACCAGTTAAAACTATTTCAAAATATACTGAAGATATTAAATTATCACTTAAAGTTGAAAATGTAAGAATTGCTCCTATACCAGAAAAAGGCCTTGTAGGTATAGAAGTTCCTAATAAGAATTCGCAAGTAGTATGTCTTGGTGACTTGATTGCATCTAAAGATTTTAGAGATGGTAAGGGAGAGCTTGTATTTGCCCTTGGTAAGGACCTCGGTGGTAAGAATATCTATACTGATATTGATAAGATGCCTCACCTTCTTATTGCAGGTGCAACAGGTTCGGGTAAGTCTGTATGTGTAAATACGCTCATACTTTCTCTTTGTTATAAATATAAACCAGATGATGTTAAGTTAATAATGATAGACCCTAAGATGGTAGAACTTCAAGGATACAATGGTATACCACATCTTCTTATTCCTGTTGTATGTGATGCCAAGAAAGCTACTAATGCACTTGCATGGGCAGTTAATGAGATGGAAGTAAGATATAAACTTTTTGCAAGTTCAGGAGTTAGAAATCTTAATGAATACAATAAGAAGGTAGATGAAAAATTACCTCGTATAGTTATTATCATAGATGAGTTTGCAGATCTTATGATGGTTTCATCTAAGGAAGTAGAAAATGCAGTTGTAAGAATTTCACAACTTGCTCGTGCTGCAGGTCTTCACCTAGTAATTGCAACTCAGCGTCCTTCAGTAAATGTTATCACAGGTGTAATCAAGGCAAATATTTTATCAAGAATCGCATTTGCAGTATCAAGTGGCATAGACTCAAGAACTATACTTGATATGGAAGGCGCAGAAAAATTACTTGGTAAGGGAGATATGTTATTTTATCCTACAGGAAGTCCAAAGCCAATCAGAATACAAGGTTGCTTTGTAAGTAATAAAGAAATTAATGATGTAATTGATTATATAAAAGTAGATGGTGAAAATTTTGATCAAGAAATCATAGAAAAGATTGAAAATACTGCAGGTTCAAGTAGCATGAGCCAAGGTGAAACATCTAGTTCAGGACTTGATTCTCAATTTGTTGAAATAGGACTTTTTGCAATTGCTCAGGGAACTATAGCAATAGGAACTATACAGAGAAGATTTTCTATGGGATTTAATAGAGCTGCAAGAATTATAGATCAATTAGAAGAAAATGGAGTAATAGGTCCTGCCGATGGTAAGAAGGCAAGGGATATATTAATGACAGAGATAGAATTTAGAGAAAAGTTTGGTGGATGATGAATTCTCTAAAAATAATTCTTGAAAATTTAGAGTATGAAATTATATCTAAGAATAAAACATTAGATGATATTTATGTCTCAGATATATGCACAGATACAAGAAATATTATTAAAGATTCTATTTTTA
>CAMJPD010000050.1 GCA_946407765.1 uncultured Lachnospiraceae bacterium | reverse complement strand
AG
The DNA here is from genome assembly GCA_946407765.1 of uncultured Lachnospiraceae bacterium. Lineage (GTDB taxonomy): Bacteria > Bacillota > Clostridia > Lachnospirales > Lachnospiraceae > UBA3633. Next base: position 7,336 of record CAMJPD010000050.1, on the reverse strand, counting down.
ACTTATTAGAGCCATCATTCGGATTGTAACGTACCCCAAGAATCATGTCCCCATTTTTATTTAATACATACATTCTCGGTCCATGTGCAACGTGCCCATTTATATATATTTTATCATTCTGAATAGATTTTTCAATATTAGTTGCTGTTGGATTTTTAAAGTACCCTTTTTTGCTATTATATACATTTTTATTTTGCTTATCAACAGCCAATTCTTTTGGTACAACAGAATAGGTTTCCGCATATGGTTGAGAGCCACTACCTGTACCTGAATATGGTCCATAACTTCCACTGCCCATACTATTCCCCTCCTTTTTTGTGAATACGTGTTGTCCAATCATCATACTGAACAAATTTGGTTTTCATCATAAACTCATTGAATACTGAAGGAGGCATAGCCCCATACACAAGCACTATTTTAGGCATAAGCATATTTATCATTTCCCTTAGACCCTCCTTAAAATAAATCTTATCCTCCTTTGTCTTTATACATCCATAAGTACCTATGGCAACTATGCTATGTTTCTCTATACCAAGAAATGCAATCTTTTCAGGGAAATATTCTGTTGTATATGTAATCCTAGAACCCCATCTAACCAAGGGGATTACATATATGCCTTTTCTCTGGAAATAGCTCCCGATAGCACGTGACCTATATATATTTGCCACTTGGACAGCTGGTGGGGCATTTCTATATAGGGAACAATCGGGAGAAATAATTCCTTTAAACCGTTTAAATTCTTCAATATAATTCTCTGGGTTCCTGAGCACGTCAGCAAAATTTTGATCCATTTCATTAAAACCAATCATCTCTTCCATATTGTCAACACTATTCCTCTTTGAAAATGGTGCAATTGCTGTAGGAATAATTATTTTTTTAGGAGCTCTGATAATAGGTATTTTTAACTCACCATCAAATTCAGCTCCAGTAACTAAGTGTGGACTACAGCCATCATCAATAATTGCGCGTTTTTTAATCAATAAATTTTTCATATTTATTCTCCTAATTAAAAAATTTCCTATAATATGCTTGCCATTAAAACCTAAGCAATATTTAGTTGTATATTCGCATCATACACAAAATCCCAACTAACCACCACCAACCATGACTTTACATTTTGATCAAAAAAAAATCCCCATTTTATGGGGAATTGTAGAATCTATCTTAAAATATGTCGTGATTTGGTACATTAAATGTAAAGTCCAACTTTACATTTTATAGAATATTTTTATAAAATTTCGTTGAAGCCACGGATTCTAAGACATTCATTAATTACTTCTATACCAGAATTTGGTCTATTATGGAGAAAGTAACTTATGCACTTTAGTCGCTCGTCATTATTAAAAGTATGCCCAGCCGCACTCATTACATTATCTATTTCATAAGGTTCGGCACCATAAAGTTTAATTAGCTTAACTAAATTATCTGGCTGTGGAATTTGCTTATTGTGCTCATAGCCGCTAATACTTTGCCTGGATATTTTAATCTTTTCTTCCACATCCTCTTGCGTATAACCTGCTCGCGTTCGCAAATCGCACAACTGTTCGCCTAATGATTTTTTTGTTTTATTTTCTACATCATTATATCTATTGAAGCCTTCAATGCCATTCAACACTTCAACATTCTTGTTTTTGTCAAATTCAAATTTTTCTTTGTATGAATTGTTATTTAATACGGTCGATAGACTTTCACCTGCAGAGACATAAGACTTGGTAAATCTTACAAAATATTTATCGGGATTTTCTTTTGCATATTGAGTAATTCTACCATTGTTAACCGCTTCCGATATATTTAGTACAACTCTCTTCTTTATGTATAGTAGTTTTCTACTATTTATTAAATCATAGAACTCATTGTCGGATATATATAAATTAATAAAATCTTTCTCATATATCTCATAATGATAGTATTCTTGTTTAAAATCATTTTTATATTTATTCAATTCCTCAATTGATAGTCTGCTATTAGACAAAACCGATAAAACAATGGCAAGGGTCTTTTTAGTTGTCATATACAGGTCTGAAAATTCACCTAAGACATTATCAACTATTTTTTCCCTGTTAATTACATTAAATAAATATCCTTTTTTGTTTATACATACTAGAAAGTTCATGTATATCTTTCTGTCTTGGAGCAATAGTATACCAGCAAACTTATTAGCTTGGACTTCAATTCTTTCATCCTCATTCTTCCAGAAATATTTAGTCCTAGTCAGTGTCGTATGATATAATTGTTCATTATTTATTATATGTTTTAATGTAATAAAATATCTATGTCTCAACCAGTGATATATTTCATGTGCAATAGCAAAATTAGCGCTTTTAGGTCCTCTTTCATCAATATAAGGTTTATTTAATATTATTGAACCTTTTTCAAACTGCCTTGTTTCTATAACTCCAGTGTCTAAATTTAACAAAGAAAGCTTAGTATTACATAAACATATCATGGCACTTTTATTAATATCATTAAGATCATAGTTATGATATATTTTTAGGCCAATAAGTTCTGCTAACTTGTATACATTTACCCTTACACCCTCAATTGATTTTCTCCCCCTGTCGTACTTATTAAAAATATAGGTTACATCATTGTATACTGGATATTTCTTTTCTATAGGAATCAAGTCATCTGTAAACTTTATTACCCCTAATCTTTTGGTGTGTCGTTGCAATCCACCTTGCACTTTACTGGTTATTTCAAAATCATCTACTTTTTCACTAATCCTACACTTGCATGGGACATAGCATTTGTGTAAGACATGTTCATTTAACAAATTATTTTGTGTACTATCATAGAATTCATATTCAGCATAAAAAGATATGCTCTCATCATCACCATATATTTCTGTTACCTTTTGATATTTTAGATTAATTATATTATTAGGATCAAAATTTGAAGTTATATAATCATTAACTGCGCTGTCTAGCAGTCCACTGTATAAATCATAGATAATTTTTGATAAACGCCCTGCCATCTTCTATTCGAATTATGAATATTATTTTTGCTTTTTGCCTTTAGTTGCACGGGTGCCGTATGGGATTTCTGATAGACGGATGAATTTTTCACCGCCAAGTTGCGCTGTGGCTCCGTTATCTTTTTTAGGGAAGGCATAGGCTGCTTTTAGTGAGTCGTCGTCTCCTATATTTATACCCTTTATACCTTTAGTATTTTTCTTAAGGACTGATACTTCGCTCATATCATATCTTAGGAAGTAATTATCTTTTGTTTGAAGGATGATATCTTCTTTCCCTGTGCAGAATACAACACTTACTAGGCTGTCGCCATCATTTAGTTTTGTTGCAGCAACTGCTTTTTGATTAGTTTCATATTCTATTGTTTCTACAAGTTTTACAAGGCCTTCCTTAGATGCAAATAAGATATATCCTTTTGGAAGTTTTGCACTTGTTACATATAAAACTTCATCATCAGAACTTGAGAATTTAGATAGATTATCTACTGGAGTTCCTTTATCACGAATTTTGCATAATGGAACTTGCTCTAATTTAATTTGATACATCATTCCCTTAGATGTAAATAGTGCTATCTTATCAAGGTTTGTTGTTTTTATTACATATTTAAATTCTGTTTCTACTGTTTCTTTATTTCTTTCATATGTTGCAGTATCTATTAATTTACAATAGCCGAATTTATCTTGAAGATAATATACTTCTATTTCTTGTACTGGCTCTTCTTCTATTACAATTTCTTCAGCATCCTCAAATTGAGTTCTACGAGGACGGGCATATTCTTTTTTAATCTTAGCTACGTCTGCAAGTATTAATTCATCTGCCTTATCCTTACTCTTAAGTATGGATTTATATTCTTTAATCTTAGCAAGAGTTTCTTTATTATCTTCTATTAATGCATCTAGTTCTAGGCCTATTAATTTATAAAGTGGCATAGACAGTATTGCTTCTGCCTGGCGGTCTGTGAATGAGAACTTCTTAACAACCTTTGCAAGTGTTTTATCTTTCATTTTAATATTCTTAAGGTCGCCAGTTTTAAGACAGGCCTTAGCTTCTGCCCTTGTCTTACTTGAACGAAGCATTGCTATAATTGCATCAATCATATCTACTGCTGCAATAAGACCTTCTTGGATTTCTTTTCTTTCTTCTTCTGTATCTAATAAGTTTTTATATTTTCTCTGTATTAATTCATATTGGAATTTAACATAACTAGCCATTATAGACTTAAGTGTCATAGTTTCAGGGCGGCCTTCTACTATAGCTAGCATATTAACGCCAAAAGTATTTTCTAGCTTAGTTTTCTTATATAAGAGGTTTATGAGTTTTTCAACATTTGCCCCCTTCTTTAATTCCATAACAAGACGTACACCTTCTTCATTACTGTGGTTGTACATATCTGTTATGTCTAAGATTTTCTTATCCTCGCAAAGTGCTTGGACTTCGGCCATGAAGCCTCTTATATTACCTACCATAGTATATGGTATTTCTGTAACTACTAATTTATCCTTTCCTGATGCTTTCTTTGCTGGTTCAAATTCTATCTTACCGCGGAGTTTTAATTTACCTGTACCTGTTTCATATATACTCTTAAGCTCGCTCATATTGGCAATTATGCCACCTGTTGGGAAATCTGGTCCCTTAAGATACTTCATCATCTGCTTTACGCTAAGTGATGGATTTTTAATATATGCTGCTATAAGGTCGCAGATCTCACCTAGGTTATGAGATGGAACGGACGTTGCCATACCAACAGCTATACCTTCTGACCCATTAAGTAAGAAGTTTGGAATTCTTGCTGGAAGGACTACTGGCTCTTTTAATTTTTCATCATAGTTTGGAACAAAGTCCACACTCTTATCTAGGTCTTTTAGGAAAACTTCATCAGTTATTTTTGCAAGTTTTGCTTCAGTGTAACGCTGAGCTGCAGCGCCGTCTCCTTCTATAGATCCAAAATTTCCCTGTCCTATAACAAGAGGACAATTTCTTTTAAAGTCCTGAGCAAGGACTACCATAGTTTCATATATAGATGCATCACCATGAGGATGATACTTACCCATAGTATCACCACAAATTCTTGCACTCTTTAAAGTATCACTATCATGATGAACTCCAAGCTGGTTCATATCATAGAGTACTCTTCTTTGAACTGGTTTTAAGCCATCTCTTATATCTGGAACTGCTCTATCTGTAATAACACTCATAGAGTAGTCTATATAAGATTTCTGCATTATGTCACTATATTCAACTTTTAGAATTTGTTCTGCCATTTTTCACCTTCTAATATATATTTTAAAACTTTCGTATTATATCATATTAATGAGCACTATTCCAATTATCACCAACACTTAGTGAAATTGCTAGTTTTACTTTGAGTGATACAGCATTTTCCATTTCATATGATACAATTTTCTTTACTTCTTCTAATTCTTCCTTCTTAGTTTCTATTAATATTTCATCATGTACTTGGAGGACTAGTTTTGATTCTAAATTTTCTTCTTTAAGTCTTTTATGTATATTGATCATTGCTATTTTGATTATGTCTGCGCCAGATCCTTGTATAGGAGAATTCATTGCTATTCTTTCTCCAAATGAGCGAACCATGAAATTAGATGATTTTAATTCTGGTATAGGTCTTATACGTCCAAGTAAAGTTCTTACATATCCATCTGATTTAGCATGGGCTACTGATTGATCAAGAAATTCTTTTACTTTAGGATAGGTTTCAAAATATTGTTCTATATATTCTCTTGCTTCGTTTTTAGAAATTGTTAAGTCTTCTGATAAGCCATAGGCTGATATTCCATATACTACTCCAAAATTTACTGCCTTTGCCTTTCTTCTTAATTCAGGTGTTACTTCATCAAGTGGAACATTAAATACTTTAGATGCTGTAATAGAGTGTATATCATCTGAATCTTTATATGACTTAATTAAATTTTCATCACCAGATAAAGATGCAAGTATTCTTAATTCAATTTGTGAGTAGTCGCTATCTACAAATACAAATCCATCCTTTGGTATAAATACTTCTCTAAATTTTCTTCCAAGTTCTGTTCTTATTGGTATATTTTGTAAATTAGGATCTTCACTTGCAAGACGTCCTGTCGCAGTTCCCATCTGATTTAATTTTGTATGTATGCGGCCATCTTCCTTAATCCATGAAAGTAGTCCTACTGCATAAGTAGAATTTAATTTAGTATAAGTTCTATATTCTAATATCTTATTAATTACAGGATGCTCATCCTTAATTTTTTCAAGTACATCTACACTTGTTGAATATCCTGTTTTAGTTTTCTTACTTCCTTTTAATTTTAATTTTTCAAAAAGAACTTCACCTAATTGTTTTGGAGAATTTATATTAAATTCCATGCCTGCTGACTTATATATTTCTTTTTCTAGAACTGTTATATGACCCTCTAACTCTTTCCCATAATCAGTGAGCATTCTCTTATCAACTAGGATGCCTTCCTTTTCTATGTCATATAATACATTAATTAATGGCCTTTCTACTTTGTCATATAATTCTTGTTGCTTAGTCTGATTTAACTTATCTAGTTCTGCCTTATATAAGTGGTGACATGTTATAGATGCATAAACTGCTATTTTTTCTTCATCTATATTTTTTTCATCAAGTACAATTCCAAAATTATTAGATAATAAATTATATGCATCAAAATTTTTAACAGTAGGATCATTAAGATAAGATATAAGTGATATATCTACTAAATTATTAGAATATCTTACTGATTCATCTATATAATCTAATTGGTTTTTAAGATTTAAACAGGCTAGTTTTAAGGTAGAATTTGTTAGGAATTTTAGAAGTATTTTACTTATTGAATTTTTATCGATCTTTTTATCATCATATTTATCATAAATTAGATAGGTTCTATTATCATCTATAGTTAAAGATAAGTACAATTTATTATCAATATTTTCTACATCAAAAGATATATATTCTAATTTTGATGCATCATCTACAATATTTTCTAATATATATTTATCTGTAAGATGTTTATAATCAAAATTTATTTCTTCCTTAGATGTAGAAACTCCAGTAGAACTTCCTATATTTTTAAATTTAGAATAGAATCTTTTTAATTCATATTTTTCACATACTTTAAATGATTCACTATTATATATATTTTCTAATTTATTATCTTCTAAATTAAAATCTATAGGTACATCTTTTCTAATAGTAACTAGAGTCTTGCAAAAGTAAGCTTCTTTTTTATTATCTATGAGAGACTGCTTAACAGCCTTTTTATCTATTTTATCTATATTTTCATATATACCATCTAAGCTTCCAAATTCAGCAATAAGCTTTGGGGCTGTATCCTTTCCTATCTTAGGAACACCTCTTATATTAT
>CAMJPD010000049.1 GCA_946407765.1 uncultured Lachnospiraceae bacterium | reverse complement strand
AGAGCAACGGTCTCCAAAACCGTTAATGGGGGTTCGAATCCCTCTTCCCCTGTTTATAACACACATATGTGTGTTATTTTTTTATAATGAATTAATAATGATTCCTATAAATGCAGAAATTAAGATAAATAATATTGAGCTAAGTTTTTTACTTTTAATTTTTTTATACAATGTATAAATAATTAATAAAATTAAAAATATAATTAGATTTTTATTACTTAATATATTAACACTCATTATATTAACATTTTCAAAAAGTAAGATTAGACCACTAACAAGTATCAGAGCGCAGACAACAGGCCTAAGTGCTATAAATAAATCTTTAATTAATTTTAAATTATAATTTTTAGATAAAAATTTATAAAAAATTATCATTATGATAAATGCGGGAAATATTGCAGCAAAAGTTGTAAGTATAAGACCAAGTATACCTCCCTTTACTGCGCCTACATATGATGATAAATTAACTATAAATGAACCTGGGGTGCTCTCAGTAATTGCTATGATATTTGACAGCATAAGATCATCCATCCATTTTGTTTTAGTCATAATATCTTTAACAATTGGTAGTGCAGAATATGCGCCGCCTACTGAAAATAAACCAAGAATTAGGAACTCTTTAATTAATGAAAAATAAATCATAAATTGATATTATCATATGTAAAATTCTATGTCAAAATAAAGATATATTTGATAGATAGTTTTTTATATGTTAATATATTTCTTTGAATTAGGAGAAGTTATGCCATACAATCATAAAAAAGTAGAAGAAAAGTGGAAAGAATACTGGGTGGAACATCCAGTTAATACCTATGATAAGAATAAGCAAAAATATTATTGTCTTGATATGTTCCCTTATCCATCAGGAGCAGGACTTCATGTTGGTCACTGGAGAGGTTATGTAATATCAGATTGTATTTCAAGATATCACCTTATGCATGGTAAGTATATTATTCATCCTATGGGTTGGGATGCATTTGGCCTTCCTGCTGAAAATTATGCAATAGAAAATAATGTTCATCCAAGTATATCTACTGCAGCTAATATAAAACATTTCAAAGAACAACTTAATGAAATAAGTGCATTATATGATTGGGATAGAGAAGTTAATACAACAGATCCTAATTATTATAAATGGACACAGTGGATATTTAAAAAACTTTTTGAAAAAGGTCTTGCATATGAGAAGGAATTTCCAATCAACTGGTGCCCACACTGTCTTACAGGTCTTGCCAATGAAGAAGTTGTTGATGGCAAATGTGAAAGATGTCATACTCCAGTAACAAAAAAGCCACTTCGTCAATGGATGCTTAAAATTACAGAATATGCAGAAAGACTTCTTAATGATTTAGATAAACTTGATTGGCCAGAAAAAGTAAAACGTATGCAATCTGAATGGATTGGTAAGTCTACAGGTGCCGAAGTTGATTTTAAAATTGATGGACTTGATGAGAAAATTAAAGTTTATACAACAAGACCAGATACATTATATGGTGCTACATTTATTGTTCTTGCACCAGAACATGAACTTGCTAAGAAGATTACAATTGATGACAAGATTAAAGAAGTAAGTGAATATATAGATCTTGCATCAGCAAAATCTAATGTAACAAGAATGAGCGTATCTGATAAAGATAAAACTGGAATTTTTACTGGTAGATATGCACTTAATCCACTTAGTGGTAAAAAAATTCCTATATGGATTTCTGATTATGTTCTTGTTGACTATGGAACAGGAGCAATTATGTGTGTTCCTGCTCATGATGAAAGGGATTTTGCATTTGCTAAAAAATTTGGGCTTGATATTATTGAAGTAATTTCTAAAGATGGAAATGAAACTAGCGGCGGCCTTAAAGAAGCATATGTAGATTCTGGCATTGTTATAAATTCAGGTAAATGGAACGGCATGAAATCTGAAGAAGTTAAAAAATCTGCTCCTGATGAAATTGAAAAACTTGGTTTTGGAAAGAAAACAATAAATTATAAATTAAGAGACTGGGTATTTTCTAGACAACGTTATTGGGGTGAACCTATTCCTATAATTCACTGTCCTAATTGCGGAAATGTTGCAGTCCCTGATGAAGATCTACCTGTTAAACTTCCTGATGTAACTTCATATAAACCAACTGGTACAGGAGAGTCACCACTTGCTGCTATTGATTCATTTGTCCATTGCAAGTGTCCAAAATGTGGTGCTGATGCAAAAAGAGAAACTAATACTATGCCTCAATGGGCAGGTAGCTCTTGGTATTTTCTTCGTTATGTTGATCCACATAATAATTCTGAACTCGTATCCAAAGATAAAGCTAAAGAATTTTTACCAGTTGATATGTATATAGGCGGTGTTGAACATGCAGTTCTTCATTTATTATATTCAAGATTTTGGACAAAATTTTTATATGACATCGGAGTAATTGATTTTGAAGAGCCATTCCTTAAATTATTTAACCAAGGTATGGTTCTTGGACCTGATGGAACTAAGATGTCTAAATCAATTGGCAATGTAATAAACCCAGATGAGATGGTTGATAAATTTGGTTGTGATGCACTACGTCTTTATGAATTATTTATTGGTCCTCCAGAACTTGATGCTGCATGGAACAATGCTGGTCTTGAAGGTGTTGCTCGTTTCCTCAATAAATTTTATACAATAGTAGAAGAAAATCTAGATAAAAATATTAATGAAGATGATGAGATATTAAATTTAAGACATAATTTAATTAAAGCAATAGATGATCGTATTAATAATTTCTCACTTAATACAGTTGTATCTGGATTTATGGAATATAACAATTCTATTGCTAATATTGTAAAAGCTAAGGGCGGAATAGATAAAGAAACTTTAAAAACATTTGTTAGACTTCTTGCTCCATTTGCCCCACATATTTCAGAAGAATTATGGCATATGCTTGGTGAAAATGAATCTGTATTTAAATCTGGGTGGCCACAATATGATGAAAAGCACCTGAAAAATAAAACAATTAATCTTCCTATACAAGTTAATGGAAAAACTAAGATGACCATAGTTATTGATGTTAATTTAAGTAAAGAAGAAGTTATAAAGCTTGCCAAAGAAGCTGTATCTAATAAATTAAGTTCTGGAATCAAGAAGGAAATTTACGTTCCAGGTAAGATAATTAATTTTGTTGTATGACAATAGAAGAGAGTTTTAAGAAAAATTCTTATAAAAATTTTTATTTACTATATGGTAATGAAGATTACTTAATTGTAAATTATAAAAATAAATTCAAAAAATTAATTTCATATCCAGAATTAAATTTATATGAATTTGATGATATGGTAGATATCAATACTATACATAATATTATTATGTCTAACCCTATGTTATCAGAAAAAAAGCTTGTAATAATTGACTATGAAGATTTTTCTAAAAAAATCAATGATACATATTTTGAATTATTCAACAATATATCTCCTAATACAATTCTCATTATTATAGAAAGAGATATTGATAAAAAATCATCTCTTTTTAAATTTGTTGAAAAAAATGGTGTTGTAACTGAATGCAAGACTCTTGATGCATCTGGCCTTAAATCAGTTGCTGAAAGATATTTTAAATCCAATAAAATGAATATCGATAAATCTGAACTTCAATATTTTGTAGATAAAGTAGGTATAAGCCCAGATATTAATATGATGTTAAATGAAGCTAATAAATTAATTAATTATTGCATAGATAATGGTACAATCACTAAGGAAGCAATAGATAGTATATGTATTACTTCACTTGAAAATAAAGTATTTGATATGATTAAAGCTCAAGTTCGTAAAGATTTTGGCCGCCTAGAAAAGTTATATGCTGACTTATATAATCTTAAAGAAGATCCAAAAAAAATATTTGCTTTACTTAAAGACCAATATCTTAAGATTATATCTGTAAAGTCACTTGAAAATTTATCAAAAACAGATGTTGAAATTAAAAAAATACTTAATATAAATTATGATTGGTCTCTTAGAAATCTTAAACTATTTTCAAAACGTTTTGAAACAGCAAGATTAGAATTAATTATAGATAGAATATCGTCGCTTGAATTAAAAATTAAGACTTCATCTATATCACCAACATCAGCATTAGAGATTTTAATTTTTAATGTTTAAGGAGAAATATGTTAGATACTGAATTAAAGAATGTCAAAAATATATGTATTATAGGTCATGTAAATCCAGATGGTGATTGTATAGGATCTGCTCTTGCTGTATATAATTATATTTTATCGAATTACAGTGACAAATCTGTTAAGTTTTATTCTAAGAATTATAATGAAAAGTTCTCATTTCTTAATGGTTTTAAAAATATAGATGAAAATGATAATGAACAGATAATATATGATCTTGCAATCAGTGTTGACTGTGCAAGTAGTGATAGGCTTGGTGATTTCTTACCATATTATAAAAATGCAAAAAGAAAAATTATATTTGACCATCATGAAACTAATAATTTAATTTCTGATAATTCTATAATATTACCTAAAATGACATCAACTGCTGAAGTTATCTATGGAGATTTAGATAAACAAAAAATTAATAAACAAGTTGCTGAATGTATATTTACTGGTCTAATTCATGATACTGGAGTATTTAGATATCCTAGTGTAACAGCAGAAACATTTGAATGCGCAGCATTTTTAATTGGATTTGGAATTAATCATAGTAAGATTATAGAAGATTCTTATTATTCTGTAAGTTTAAATCAACAGAAAATTACTGCTGAAGTTATATTAAATTCTAAGTTAGCATTTAATAATAAAATTATATATTCTACATTAACTAACGAGCAGATGAAAAAATATAAACTAGATAAGAAAGACATAGATGGTATAATTGCACATTTAAGAGAAACAAGTGGTGTCATAGGTGCATTTTTCATATATCAATCAGGTGCAAATGAATATAAAGTTAGTATGAGATCAAAGTCTGAAAAATTTGATGTATCTAAACTTGCACAGAAGTTTAATGGTGGTGGGCATATACTTGCTAGTGGATGCACAATAGAATCTAACACACCTGATATATTTTATATGTTTGAAGATGAAATCTCTAAAATGTTAAGTTGATATGCTAAATGGACTTATAAATCTTAATAAAAATAAAAATATTACAAGTTTTGGAATAATTCGAAAGCTTCAAAAAATTCTAGGTATTAAAAAAATAGGTCACATTGGAACTCTTGATCCTAATGCTACAGGCCTACTTGTATGTTTACTGGGTGATAGTTGCAAGTTTGCCTCAAATTTTGATGATCTTAATAAAACATATATTACTGAATTAATTCTTGGCTTTTCTACAGATTCATTAGATATAACAGGAAGTATTAGTAATAAGATTCAATTTAATAAAAAAAATTTAAAATACTTATTACTTAATTTTGATAAAGTTTTATCAAGTTTTATAGGTAATATAAAACAAGTTCCACCTATGCTAAGCGCCAAAAAAGTTAATGGTAAAAAATTATATGAACTTGCAAGAAAAAATATAAAGATAAATAGAAAAGCTTGTAATATAAATATATATAGTATTACTAAAAAGTCAGATTTTAAAATTAAATTAATTAACAACATACCTGTTATATGTATAGATTTAGAAGTTTGCTGTTCCAAAGGAACCTATATTAGGTCCCTTTGTGATGATATTGGAAATAAATTAAATATACCATCTTGCATGGGAAATTTAAAAAGAATATCTATAGGAAATTTTAATATTAAAAATTCATATACATTAGAGAAAATAGAAAAATTATATAAAAATAACGATCTTAAATTTATCGAACATTGTTTCTATCAGAAAGAAAATACTGCATTAAGTATAGGTAAGTTTGAAGCAATGCATATTGGACATGTAAAAATATTAAATGAATTAAAAAATCAATCTAAAAAATTTAATATATCACCTTTAGTTTTTACATTTTATAATAATGATTCTATATCTACTAATGCAGAAAAATATTCTCGCTTAACAAACATGGGATTTAAGAACATAATAACTGAAAAATTAGATAATAATTTTAAGAACATGACTGCCGATTATTTCTTTAATGAAATTATAATTAAACAATTAAAAACAAAATGTATAGTTTGCGGAAGTGATTTTAGTTTTGGAAAAGATAAAAAAGGAAATATTGATTTTTTAATTGAAAATTGTAAATTAAACAAAATAGAGCTTATAATTATTAATAAACTATCTATAAATTCTAAAACTGAAGATATTGAAGAATATAATAAAAATAATAAAAATGATATTATTATATCTTCTTCAAATATTAAAAAATATATTTTAGATGGTAATTTTAATATTGTAAATATAATGCTTGGTAGAAATTATAATATAAATTTTAATATTAAAAATATATCTAATGACAATATTATCAATTTATCAACAAATAGACTAATACCTAAAGATGGTATATATAATATATATTTTTATATTAATAAATCTTACTATGAAGATAAATTACATATTATGGATAGTAAAATATTTATTAAATCATCAATTGAATATATATCATATATTAAGAATCTAACTTCAATCAAATTATATTTTAAAAATTGATTTTTATATCAAAAATATAACAAATTCTCCTTATTAATTAAGATATTTTATAATAATTGACATAATATTAGTAAAATATTATAATACTTAAGGTTTATCACGATAACATAGTGTATAGTTTAAGAATTTTTATTCTACCTCTAATCTTGCACTAAGTTATACGCGAGTTAAACAATAAAAAAATATTTTGGAGGACATATGATTTCTAAGGAAAAAAAGGCAGAAATTATTTCTAAGTATGGGAGAAAAGCAGGTGACACAGGTTCGCCTGAAGTACAAATTGCAATCTTAACAGAAAGAATTGCAGAGCTTACAGAACATTTAAGAACTAATCCTAATGATCACCACTCAAGAAAAGGACTTCTTATGATGGTAGGTCAGAGAAGAGGATTACTTGAATATTATAAGAAAGCTGATCTTAATAGTTACCGTACACTTATTGATAAGTTAGGTCTAAGAAAATAACATTTTAAAAAGTTAAAAATTTTTATATTTTTAACTTTTTTTTGTTATAAATATTTTTGGTAGTTGTGTATCATATATATTGTGATACAAAGAAAGAAAAGAAGGAAGAGAAGGAAGAGTTATGTTAAAAACATTTAAGATGGAATTAGCAGGTAGAACACTTATCTGTGAAATTGGAAAATTTGCAGCACAAGCTAATGGTGCTGTTATGATGCGTTATGGAGATACAGTTGTATTATCAACTGCAACTGCATCTGAAAAGCCAAAAGAGGGTATTGATTTTTTCCCACTTTCAGTTGAGTATGAAGAAAAAATGTATAGCGTAGGAAGAATACCTGGTGGTTTTAATAAAAGAGAAGGAAAAGCAGCAGAAAATGCAATACTAACTTCAAGAGTTATTGATAGACC
>CAMJPD010000048.1 GCA_946407765.1 uncultured Lachnospiraceae bacterium | reverse complement strand
CTTGCTACAGTAACGATACTTATGAAAACGCTAGAAAAGAAGGACCTAAAACAAAAAGTGAATCTGATATAGGTATTATGGATAGTAGACTTAATATGATTGGAGAAAAAGTTAAATCAGCACTTGAAGCAACATATACAAATTGTTATGCAAAATCTTTTTTATATCTTGCAAGTACATACCAAAGTGAAATATATGAAATAGAAAATAAGAAAATAGAAAAGCAATTTAACTCAGGGCTACTATCTATTAATGATTACTTGGGTCTGTCACTTCAAAACATGGCACGTCTATTAAATATTACACTTACAAAATATGAATTTATTCAATCACTTAGAGACTACGAATGGGGCAGATATGGATTTTTAGATATAAATTGAATAAAATACATAAAAATGCTATAATACTTGTATGAATGACAATAATAATTTTAGCAAAAGTAGCGATACTAGCACATTTGATAAATACGAAAAAATAAATACTAACTTTAAGGCAGCTCTTAATAAAAAAGTAGAAGAAAATGATGAGGATGAAGGTTCTCATAGTTTTGTTTTTGAACTAATAGAACTTGCTAAAGTTATAATCATCGCGCTATTTGTTGCGTTATTTATTAATTCATTTTTATTTACAAACTCATATATTCCTACAGGTTCTATGGAATCTACTATACAAGTAGGTGGCAGAGCATTTGGTTTAAGGCAGATATATAATTTTAAAAAGCCTAAAAGAGGGGACGTTATAGTTTTTGATTTCGGCTATGTTTGTAATGGAGAAAATTGCGGAAGAATTTACAGAAAAGATTCTAAAAGGGTTTGTCCTTATTGTGGCACTCCTGATGAAGGCAAGGATAAAGTAAATTATGTTAAGAGAGTTATCGGCCTTCCAGGTGATCATATTGAAATAAAGTATGAGTATGATATTTCAATAGAAGAAATGAAAAAATCAGAAATTGTAAATAGCGGTGCAAGATCAATTGTAAAGTGTGGATATGTGTATGTTAATGGAGAAAAGCTTGACGAACCATACCTTAATGATCATATGATTGTTGATGATCAGTTTTATCCTTCAGTTGATATAGTTGTCCCTGACAATGCATATTATATGCTTGGTGACAATAGAAATAATTCAGAAGATGCTAGATTCTGGTCCAATGAACATTTTGTATACAAGAAAGAAATTATTAGTAAAGTTTTTTTACAATATTTTCCATTTAATAAAATACATTTTGTAAAATAATATTAGAGGTGAGTATGAACGATAAGATTGAAAAATTAAAATTTAAATACGACCACATAGCAAGTAAGGACCAAAGCCAGATAGCCAAGGCAGAAGAGTTCTCTAAAGGTTATAAAGAATTTATTGGGAAAGCTAAGACAGAAAGAGAGGCTACTAAGTTTATTGAAGAATACGCGATTAAAAATGGATACCAAAAGTTCAATAAAAATGCAAAATATAAAACTGGAGATAAGATATATTACAACAATAGGGATAAGAGTATAATACTGTCTACTGTTGGTAAGCAAAATATTTTAGATGGAATTAATTTTTGTGTATCGCATATTGACAGTCCTAGAATTGATTTGAAAGTTACCCCTATGTTTGAATCTGATCAAATTGCATATTTTAAGACTCATTATTATGGTGGAATAAGGAAATATCAATGGGTATGTGTGCCTCTAGCAATGCATGGTAAGATATTTCTTAAGAATGGTACAGGCATTGAATTGTGTCTTGGAGAAAAGGATGACGAACCTAAATTTGTGATAAGTGATCTACTTCCACATTTAGGCCAAAAGCAAAATGATAGAAAACTTTCTGAAGGTATAAAAGCAAGTGAGATGAATATAATAATTTCTTCACTTCCATATATTGAAGAAGGAAATAAAGAAGATATTAAAGATGCATTTAAGTTAAAAGCTTTAGAAATTTTAAATAAAATGTATGGCATAACAGAAAAAGATTTTATTAGAAGTGAAATAGAGTTCGTTCCGGCAACTAAGCCATGTGATATAGGTCTTGATAAATCAATGGTAGGTGGTTATGGACAAGATGATAGAGTATGCGCATATCCTTCATTAATTGCAGAAATTGAAATTAAGAACAACAATAAAACTACAGTAACAGTATTTACTGATAAGGAAGAAATTGGATCAGAAGGCAATACAGGAATGGTTTCTAATTTTACATTTGACTTTTTAGAAGATTATATCAAGTGCATAGATGAGTCTGCAGATATAAAAGAAGTTTATAGAAAGTCTCTATGTCTATCTTCTGATGTTAACGCCGCATACGATCCTACGTTTTCTGATGTATTTGATAAGTATAATTCTTCATATCTTAATAAGGGGCCTTGTATTACAAAATATACAGGTTCAAGAGGAAAGTCTGGCTCTAATGATGCTTCATGTGAGACAATGGCAAGAATTATGGATATAATTGATAGCAAGGGAGTATATTGGCAGACTGGAGATCTTGGTGAAGTTGATGTAGGAGGTGGTGGTACAATAGCAAAATATATGAGCCAGAGAAATATAGATACTATAGACTTTGGTGTACCAGTACTTGCAATGCATTCACCATTCGAAATTACAAGCAAATTAGACATATATAATACATACTTAGCTTATAAAGCGCTATATGAATCATAAGATAAATTATAAAACATTTTCATTTAAGAAAAATATATTTTTTATATTTTTATTTTTAATATTATTTATATTTACATCATGTGAGTCAAATATTTCTGGAACCGGATATGAGATTAAAGATAATATAGATGACTTAAGTGATTCAGAAATATATCAAGTATTAAAAAATGTAAAACTCACAACAGAGCCTATGCATCTTGGAACTGTTCAGATTCCTAACTTATCTGATATAAAAGTTGAAAAAACTTCTAATACAGAAATATATTCTGGAGATGTTGAAACTTATATCGAAAAACTAAGAGATAAGAATGTAGAGTATTACTATGATTATAAAAAATTTGTTAGTTTTGGTGATATGCTTAATATTGATTTTGTTGGTTCGGTAGATAATATAGAATATCCAGAATTGTGTACAAATCCTGAGAATGGTGGTGTGATGCTTGTCATAGGTTCTAATAGTTTTATCAAAGGATTTGAAAATCAATTAATTGCTAAGAGAACTAGAAGAACTTATCCTGTTGTTGTTACCTTGCCTGATGATTATCCCAATCCACTAATTGCTGGTAAGGTTGCCACATTCAGAGTAACTATTAATAGAATATATAGTGCAAGAACTCCTGATACAGATGAAAATTTTTATTATAAATTTTCTCCATCAAGATCAACTTATTCAGCAGTTTTTAGACAAGAAATTAGTGAAATTTTAACTAATGAAAGAAATTTCATTATAAATATGGAATATCAAATTAAAATTAAAGATGAATTACTTAAGAATTCAATTTATATTCCTACCAATGATGCAATTGCATGGCAATTGTCCAATGTAATAACAAATGATATTGAAACAGCATCTAAGTATAAAATAACATTTGAAGAGTTAATACAAAATGCGGGATATAATGTAAAGGAATATTATAAAGCCGCACTAAATAAAGCTATAAATAATTTAAAACCTATTATGCTGAGTAATAAATTAAAGGATATATACAGTGATATTAAAATAACTAATGAGAATAGGGAATTCTGGTTTGAGAATTTTAAAAAATTTGCAGGACTACATGAAAATTCTACATATGATCAGCTAGTTAAATTATATGGTAAAGAAAAAATTGAAGATGAAATATATGATTATTATATTTATCAAAAACTTCAATCAGTTGTAACAATGTATGAACCAGGATTTGATTTAAGTTCAGAAGAGGAAGAAGAAATCGAAAGTCTAGAAGAGCAAAATGTTACTACTTCTCAAGCTGATAATATTATTGCTGATGATTCTGTAGATAATGTAGTAAATGAAAATGCAAATGTGAATGAAAATGTAAATACTGCACCTCTAGCTCACGAAAGTTAATTATTCTAAGGAGATATATGAAAGTTTTAATTAAAAATGGATTAGTTATAAATCCTGTTACAAAATTCAACAAAGTGGCCAATGTAGTAATTGAAGCGCACAATGAAAACTCTAAAATTGCATATATAGGTGATAAGCAGATAAAAGATGCGGACCATACAATTAATGCTGACGGATTAATTGTATCACCTGGCTTTGTTGATATACATACTAATTTTTGTGAACCAGGATATGAAAATAAAGAAAATTTAAAAACTGGTTGTATGGCAGGTGCTAAGGGTGGCTATACTTCAATTGTTTTAGGAACTGATACTAAGCCATTTCCTTCACAAGTTAATGTCATAGATAAAATAAGATCAAAGCAAGTATTACTCCCTAATAATATATATCCAACCTGCACAATTACTAATGAAAAAGAAAATGAAGAATTGTCTCCATTTACATTTTTAAAACTCCATGGAGCTGTAGGTGCATATGAAGGTAGCATAGGCGTTGGCAATGAGTTATTAATTGATGAGGCATTAAAATTATCTAAACAATTAGATTTTCCGATCTCTTTTTATCCAGAAAATATTCCTGAGATTGCAATAGAAGATTTTGATATTACTCTACTTGCAAATATACTTAAATCACGTGGAGTACATGAAGGACCTACTGCTGAAAAATTAGGCTTATCGGCTCTTCCTGTTGAAAGAGAAGTATATGCTGTTGCTAATATACTTGAAAAAGCACTTAAGTATAACAATGAGAATGTAGAGCTTGCTAATATAAGTTCTAAAGAATCTCTTGATTTAATTAAAAAAGCAAGAAGTCTTGGAATGAAGTTTTTTACTTCAGTTCCTATACTTAATATATATTATTCTGACAAAGCGCTTGCAAAATATGGAACTAATGCAAAATTAATACCACCTCTCAGATCTGAAACAGATAGGAAAATATTGATAACAGGACTTAAAAATAACGATATTGATATTATTACTTCTAATCATACTCCATGTTTACATAGTGAAAAAACTGAACCTATGGATAGGGCAGCCCAAGGAAATGTAACTATTGAATTTGTACTTGGTATATGCGGAACTAAATTAGTAAAAGATAATAATTTTACATGGTCTGAAGTAATTGAAAAAATAAGTGTTAATCCTGCAAAATTTTATAAATTGAACGCAGGGGATTTATCTGTAGGAAAACCTGCCGACCTTACAATATTTGATCCTAAAGAAGATTGGTCAGTTGAAATTAGTGATATTGCTTCTAAATCTAAAAACACATCACTTCTAAAACAAAAACTAATAGGTAAGGTGAAATATACAGTAGCAAGAGGAAAACTAATTTATAAAGATATTAATAATTGATATGCATAAGAAGAGAAGAACGTTCAGAAAAAAGAAAAAGAGAAGCTGTTTTAGTATATTATTCATACTATTATTAATTGTTTTTTCATATTTTGGTGTAAAATTATATAAAAAATATTCATATACTACTGAGAAAGTTGATCTTAATAAATATATAGGTGTAAGTGGTAATGATGTAGCTATATATCTTAATGATGAGAAGGCTCAGATTCAGCAAGATTCAAATAATAATCAAGTTGGCATATTTAGATATAATAATGTATACTTGCCACTATCATATATTAATGACTATATTAATCCAGTATTTTATTATGATGAAGAAACTAAAAAACTTCTTTATTCATTATCTAAAGAAACACTAATTTTTTCTATTGATGATACATTTGAAAATATTGCACCTGTTTATTTCATTGATAGAGAGGTATATGTCTTAATTGATTTTGTTAAAAAATATTCTGCAATTCGTTTTTCAAGCTATACATCAGAAGATAATAAACGTATATTTATTTATACTACATGGGAAAATGAACAAGTTGCATATATTAGAGCATCAGAGAATGCAAGAGTTACTGGTGGTAATAAAGGTTTAATAATATGTCCAGTATTAAAAGGTGAAGAAGTTAGTATACTTACAAAATATGATAAGTGGTCACTTGTTAGAACTAATACTGGTTATATTGGCTATATTAGAAATTCTAAAATGGACACGAGCAGAACCAAGATGAATATTAATAATTTTACATATGAAAAATTTGACAATATTAAATTTGGTAAAAAAATATCATTATGTTGGCATCAAGTTGCTAATAAAATTCCTCGTAGAAATTTTGAGCCAATAATAAATGAAATTAAAAATACATACAATATAATCGCCCCTACTTGGTTTATATTTGATGATGATTTTGGAACTATAAAAAATAATGCTACTACAGAATATAGCGAATTCGCAAGGGACGCTGGTCTTTCTGTATGGGCAACAGTAACTAATATTAATGAGAAAAAAATCAATATTAAAACTATCCTTTCTAAATCTAGTACCAGAGCTAAAATTATTAAGCAATTAATTGAATATGCTAAACAATATAGCTGTGAGGGAATTAATATTGATATAGAAGATATTCCAGCTAGTGCTGGTGATGATTTCATTCAATTTATTAGAGAATTTTCTATAGCATGTAGACTTAATCAAATTATATCAAGTGTCTGCCTTAATATTCCTTATGAGTTTAATAGACATTATCATACAGACGAAATTGGAAAAATTTGTGATTATGTATGTCTGATGTGTTATAACGAATTTCATATGGCAAGTACGACAGCTGGACCAAACTCATCATTAACTTTTGTCAATGAAGGAATTAATAAAAGTTTAGAAATTATGGAAAGAGATAAGCTTATTATTGGTCTGCCATTATATACATATGTTTGGTTTAAAAATAAAGACGTCTCAGTAACAGCAAGAACACTGTCTGCAGAAAATTCTATTGATTATGCAGAGAAAAATAACTTAACTAAAACATGGGACGAGAAAACAGGATCTTATTATTGTACTGGAACTGTTAATAAAAATGAAATAGAAGTATGGCTTGAAGAAATTGAATCATTGAGTTTAAAGCTCGATGCTGTTAATAATAGTAAATGTGCTGGTTTTGCATTCTGGAAAATTTCGCAGGATAATGAAGAAATTAGAAATTTAATTAAATTAAAATATTAATAATGAATATAGAATTAGATAAAATTATTAATATTTTAAAAAGTGGTGGAGTTGTTGCACTCCCAACAGACACAGTATATGGACTTGTTGCTCTATATGGAAATAAAATTGGTTACGATAAAATTTACAGAATTAAAAACAGGCCAAAAGATAAAAAATTAATACTATTTATTGATAAAATAGAAAAATTATATAATTTTTGCGATAATATTGATGCTGAAATTATAAAATATTTAGACAGCATTTGGCCGGGAGATGTAACTGTAATACTTAAAACTAAAGATGGTTCTACTCTAGGTTTTAGGATTCCAGACAATAAGCTAATACTTGATATTATAAATATATTAGATACGCCATTATATAGTACATCTGCTAA
>CAMJPD010000047.1 GCA_946407765.1 uncultured Lachnospiraceae bacterium | reverse complement strand
TGACCTTGGAAGAATTATAGATAACGGAAGTCCACTTCCAAATACTGGAGTCCCAGGACTTATTGCAGGATATTCACATCAAAGAGTAATACATAGTGAAACTTATGGCTATATAGAAAATATTTCTCATATAGGAGATGAAGTAAGAAGTAATCAGACGATAGCAAGAATTTATGAATGTGAGATAGGCAATACAGATTATAAAAAAGACGGAAAGGTTTTTGAGGTAAAGGCAACGATAGATGGAATCCTTAGAGGGATTATAAGAGATGGATTTTACATACCAAAAAAGGGATTTAAAATAGCAGACATAGATCCAAGACCTAATGCAAAATTAAATTGCCAAAGTATATCAGATAAGGCTCGCTTAATTGGAGGCGGAGTTTTATCTTGTGTAGATAATTATTTTTATAATAATTGAAGGAGAAATTTATGCCACGTAAAGAATTAAAAGATATGCCTGAATTTTATACTATGGACAAAATTGTATCTTTATGTAAATCAAGAGGTTTTTTATTTCAAGGAAGTGAAATATATGGCGGTCTTGCCAATACCTGGGATTATGGAAATCTTGGTGTAGAGCTTAAAAACAATATCAAAAAGGCATGGTGGCAGAAATTTGTTCGCCAGTCAAAATATAATGTAGGAATTGATTGCGCTATACTTATGAACCCACAAGCTTGGGTAGCAAGTGGCCACGTTGGTGGTTTTAGTGACCCACTTCTTGATTGTAAGGAATGTAAGCAGAGATATAGGGCTGATAAACTTATAGAAGATTTTGCATCAGAAAATAACATAGAATTAAAATCAAGTGTTGATGGTTGGTCTCATGAAGAAATGAAGAAATTTATTGATGAGAACAATATAAAGTGTCCATCATGTGGTAAGCATAACTTCACAGACATAAGACAATTTAATCTTATGTTTAAAACTTTCCAAGGTGTAACTGAAGATGCCAAGTCAGTAGTATATTTAAGACCTGAAACAGCACAAGGCATATTTGTTAACTTTAAGAATATTCAGAGAACATCAAGAAGAAAAATTCCATTTGGTATATCACAAATTGGAAAATCTTTTAGAAACGAAATTACTCCAGGTAATTTTACATTTAGAACTAGAGAGTTTGAACAGATGGAGCTAGAGTTTTTCTGTAAACCAGGAACAGATCTTGAGTGGTTTGATTACTGGAGATCATATTGTAAAAACTGGCTTCTTGAATATGGAATAAAAGAAGATATGATAAGACTACGTGACCATGATAAGGAAGAATTATCATTCTACTCTAAGGCTACAACAGATATAGAATTTTTATTTCCATTTGACTATGGCGAGCTTTGGGGCATTGCAGATAGAACAGATTATGACTTGAATCAGCATATTAAAACTTCAGGCCAAGATTTGTCATACTTTGATGAGGAAACTAATGAAAAATATGTTCCTTATGTTATAGAACCATCTCTTGGTGCAGATAGAGTAACTCTTGCATTTATATGTAACGCATATGATGAAGAAAAACTTCCGGATGGTGAAATGAGAACTGTAATGCACTTCCACCCAGATATAGCTCCAATTAAAGTTGCAGTCCTCCCACTATCTAAGAAACTTGGAGAGAAGGCAGAAAAAATCTATGATGATTTATGCAAATATTTTGCATGTGATTATGACGACAGGGGAAATATTGGTAAGCGTTATAGAAGAGAAGATGAAATCGGAACTCCATTTTGTATAACATATGACTTTGATTCAGAAAATGATAATATGGTAACTTTAAGAGATAGAGACACTATGGAACAAAAGCGCATACCTATAGATTCAATAGTAGATGAATTGAAAAAACACATTCAAATATCTTAAATAAATAAAAATTGGACCAACGGTCCAATTTTTTTGGACAAATTGTCCAACAAATAATTTTTTCTATATCTAGTAGTATCAAATAAATAAAATCTATATGCACTACGAATAATAATAATTTTTATGTCATGCTGTAAGAAATTTGTTATATATAAAAAATTTTTTAAAAAAAATATTTTCTGCCAGTTTTTTATTCTATAATCAGGGTCAAATAGAAAAGGAGGTTATATATGACAGACTTTGAATTATCGGTGAATAAGAAATATTTTATTCACCAACTACTAAGGTGCAAGCGTAAAGGCATAAAAATTATGATTAGCGGAAAAGAAGCACCAGTAGAAGAATGGGACAAGATTTTTGTCCTAAAGCAAGGAAGGATAAGATACCAAGGTGAATATATTCACGACGAAAACAGTGTCTTAACTTCAATAAATTTTAAGAAGGTGAAAAAAGACCCTTCTGATGATGGGTACACCCCTAGGCAGTGTATGCTATTTAAATAGATCTTTACCCGTTTTGGTTTAGATACCTCTTTAAGATAAATAGATTGTAGATTTTAGGTTTTAGATTTCTTTGAGACATAAAAGGTATGCCATATATAATTTTCCTTTTTTATTTATCATCTAGATTCTGCCTAATGATTTTCTTGTGACTTCTTAGTTTTTCTAGATTCTCCCATTAGAATGCTGTGTGCCGCAGCATTCTTTTTCTGTACATTTTATATCTTTTGTACATGATAGCCTGATTTTAAAATAAATAATATTTAAAATACTTAATTTAAGATTAATTGGAAATAATTTTTATCTGTGTTATAGTATTATTATGAAAAAGTTATATTTTAAGAAGTTTTTATCTTTTTGTTTAATTATTATTCTACTGTTAACTGACAAGAGTTTTGTACTTGCATCTAATTCTAATATGGATGTGAGCGAGCCTCAAATCAGCGAGGAAGAATATGAAACCGTACTTAGTAAGCTTGCGACTTGGAATGGCGGTTCAAGTTCTAGTGGAAACAATAAAGTTGTATCTGCTGAGTTCCAAATGACGTCTCTATTCTTTTCAGGATCTGAATCTCGATCAATTTTTTACTACACCGATGATTATTTTAAAAATAATGCAAGTGTTTATAATGAACACTTATCAACAATGTCTCTCAGTCTTGCCTTTTCAGGTGTTGCAAGCCACATGGAAAATTATATTGATAAACACTCAAATATAAAAGATGTTTTATCAAAAATTGGTTTTGAAAATATAACACCTAATTATGACTTCCTTCATAAACCAGAAAAAACTACTATGGGCTCTATCTATGCCAATAAGCATATGTATCTTAAAGATGATTCAGGAACAGTTCATGAATATAATACATTTGTAATTGCAATGAGAAGTGCTGGTTATGAATCTGAATGGGCATCTAATCTTGAAATGGGACAAAGCGGTGACCATGCAGGATTTTCACATAGTAGAGATATAGTTTATGATGATTTTGTAACTTTCTATAATGAACATAAAGACGACTATGGAAATCTTCCTGTAAAAATTTGGATAGTTGGTTATAGTAGAGGAGCTGGTGTTGCAAACTTACTTGGTGGAAAAGTAACTGACAATGCAGCATCATTTAATACAAGTAAAGAAAATATTTACTGCTATACTGTAGGCACACCAAAGGGAGCTTTGAAATCTGCCCACACAAACCCACCTCTTGCAAGTTATACCAATGTTCATAATATAGTAAACTATGCCGACTTTATACAATTTGTTGCTCCTGAATCTATAGGTTTTAGTAGGTACGGAATAGACCACGAAGTGCTAAGTTATAAAAGTGACAAGGTTCATGATGCTACAAAGAGATCTCAGATACAAGCAGCAAATGCAGAATATATGAAACGCTATAACAAGATGCTACCTTTCCTTAAAAAAATTGATCCTGATATAAAAGTTGATCTAAATAATCTAGATGTGTATGAACTAACTCTTATAACACAAGACCTTCAGCCTATGTTATATAAACAGCTAAATACTGAGCCGTTTACTGATTCTTCACTTGAGTCAAGTTATTATCAAGTAAATGAATATGTTGATATGTTGATAAATAAGGCATTGGGAGAAAACTTACTTTTTTCTGAATATCCAGGAACAGATTATGCACATATAAAAGGACGTGAGAGATATTATCAAAAATATGAAGATCTATTTAAATTTTTCATATGGCTTATTTCTGCTGGTGGTTCTTACTATGATAACGCAGTAGCAAAAATTAAAGAAAATGCTACCAAGAATTTGGGATCATTACTTCCTCTAATTTTTGTCCTCTACGGCCTTCCTTATTATGACGGTCCAGTACAGGATAGAACCCAATTTGCTTTTCAGCCAGGCGATACAACTTTATATAATGCATATGAGCTTATGGACCCAGTGTATCCAGTTCTTTTTAAAGATGCATTTACTGATGATGATTATAATTTCTTAATGAGCAGAAAAAAAGATATATCAGATTTATTAATTGATTTTCTTATAGAAGATAGTAGGTCTGCTTACTTTTCTCCAAAATCTATTATAGGAACGTTTACCAAAAACACAGATAGAATATCGGCAATGCATAAACAATGTTTATATCTTGCATATATTCAAAGCGAAGATAGTTACTACACAACTCCACCTGCAGATACTATAAATTGCGATGGCATCAAGACAGTTACCTTTACCGATCTTAATGAATCTAAGATAGAAATTTATAATGATCAAGGAAATAAAATTGCAGAGTATACAGTTAATGCTAGTGGCGAAGTTCATAATAATGAAAATTATAATGATGAATATGTTCACATTGCAAAATCATATAATCCAGATGGACTAGAGATTAGACTTCCATCTGATGTTAAATATAAGGCTGTAGTTACAGCAAGTGATAAAACTTTAGGCGATATAGTATATAGAGAATTTTTCGTTGAAGATTCTAAATTTTATAGAAAAGAACTTAATCTTCAGAGTCCATATCTAAAAGATTATGAGAGTCTAGAAATAGAATTTGAAAAGAGTGCTATTGCAAGAGTTTTATCTTGTTATAACCAATCCGAATTAAATGCAAAGCAAAGAGCAACATATACATTAGTAGAAAACAATGGAGAGCTCCTCGGGTATGGATACGATAACTATTCATATGCATCAGTACCTACATTTTCTAAAGTAATTAAAATTAGTGCAGACAGCATCAAAGGTTCTACAAGAGGAGATTATGCAACATTTAATGATTCATATTTTGAAGATCAAGATTCAAAATATACTAAAGTAAATATTACTAAAGAAGGTGTGTATAAGAAGATCAATCTACTTAAGAAATCTAAGGTTACAATTTATGTACTTAATACTATTAATGAGGGCTATAGAGGTAACAAGGCTTATAATGATTATGATGCTGCATCTAAGGCTGCAACTATGCAAGACTTTGAGGATGTAATCATATATACTCTTGATAGAAATAATCCTATAAGTTTGTGGCATGTTGTTGAGGTTCTTGAAGGTAATCCTTTAGGCATACATGCCGGCATGTCACCAAGTACTGAGGAAGAATACGAAGATTATGATATTGCAACAAAATCTGAATTAAACCCTATATCATATGAGACTGATGAAGAAATGGAAATAGAAACTTCAGAAGAATCAATTTATAAAGAAGAAACTAGCGAAATTGATATAAAAGAAACTGAAGCAGAAACAGATGGAACTGAAGCAGAAATGATTGAAGCTGAATCAGAAGGCAAATATGCTGAAACAGAGATGGAGACAGAAGAAGCTGAAACTACTATAGATACTGAAGGTGCAAAAGCAGAAACAGATGAAGAATTAGAGTCAGCAGAAGAAGTAGAAGAAGAAGTAGTAGAAGAAGTAGTAGAAGAAGAAGTAGTAGAAGCAGAAGTAGAAACTGAGTCTTCAGAAGAAGAAACAGAATCTGAAGTGCAAACTGAATCAAAAAATAATGATCTCGTAGGTTTTTCTAATTCTCTTGATGAACTTCCAGAAACTACTAAGGCTAATGATGCTGAAACCATAGAAGAAACAGAAACTGTAAGTTCTGTAA
Organism: uncultured Lachnospiraceae bacterium; assembly: GCA_946407765.1. GTDB lineage: Bacteria > Bacillota > Clostridia > Lachnospirales > Lachnospiraceae > UBA3633. The sequence continues at coordinate 1,941 of CAMJPD010000047.1, read as the reverse complement.
GTCCTGTAAGTTCTGAGACAGAAAAACTTATAGATTCAGAAAATGGGGAAAGCGTTGAAGAGCAAGAAGAAATAATAGAAGATGAAGAGCTAGAAGAATTGGTAGAGGAGGAAGAGCCAGAAGATCCTAAAGATGTTGATGAAATTACAGAAGAGTCAGAGGATCTTGAATCTACCACAGAAGAAACAATAGAATCTGAATCTATTTATAATGAAGATGAGACAAGTGATATATTAGAAAGCGTAGATGAAACTATAGAAGAAACTATGGAAGAAACTAATATAGAATCTATTGAATCTTCTACAGAGTCAGAAGAAAACGAAACAGAAACTGAAGCTAAATCTGAAACCAAGGCCCAAACTGTAGCAGAAGATGAACCATCAGAGATTGAAAATGATATTTATGAAATTGCAACAGCATCAGAAATTGAATATATAGATGCAATTTATGCAGGGGCTCCTCAAAGTACTAAATATTTTGTTTCTGTTCCAAAAGGAGTTGCCAAAGATACATCAGGTAATGTTAAGACATATTATAATGAAGGCGACACAGTTAAAGTTACAATTACTGAAGATGAACCAGGCAAGGATCTTTCATCTGTTAGTATCTATAATGGTAAAACTTTAGTTAACACATTAAAGAACATCAGTCTTAATCAAGAATTTGATCTTACAGTTACTGATTACAATATGAGACTTGTAGCTAATTATTCTAATAAGAAGGTTCCTGTAAATTTTGTAACCCAAGGTGATGGCGCATTCTATTATTATGATGGAAGAGATTATGTAAAAGGAACAAGTGGAACTTCTTATCAGATTGGTACTAAGATTAAAATTTCCGCGCCATTTACATATGATGGAAGAAAATTCTATGGATGGACAATTAAAAATACATCAGGCAAATATATTAATTCAAAAAATGTTGATACTCCAAAAATTACTGATGCAACAAGTGCTAAGGAAAGTGCGTACATAATTGAACTTAAAGATTATGGACTTAATATATTAGCTAATTATGAATATAAAGAATATAAATTAACTCTTACTGTTGATTCTTCAAGAGGAAAAATATTGCCAGATGGAACAGCACTTGAATATACTACAAAAGAATCATTTGATGCAGTTAAATCAGGTATTTCAGTAGCAGCCACAGCACCTTATGAATTCCAATATTGGTCAGATGGAAGAGTTAATTATCTAAGTTTAAATGATGTAAACTGGGAATATAATGCAAATCTAAAACTTAGAGCTGTATTTAAATCACCAGCACCACCAACACCAGGACCTGGCGGTGGTGGCGGTGGCGGCGGCGGCGGTGGCGGCGGCGGCGGTGGCGGCGGCATCGGCACTATATCTCTTGATAAAAATAAAGTAGGCGGATATATTTCTAATGTACCTGGTGAGAGTTATTATTTTGTAAACCAAGTATTAAATGAAAATAATATATTTAATGATCCACCACAGGGTGCTTGGATTGCAGTTGACAATCAAAGATCAATTAAGTATATGGTTGATCTAAGTAATAATAGAGGAGCTAATAAGGACTATCTTATTCATCAGGCAGATGGAAGAAATTATTTGAGTGCAGGAATATATAAAATCGGTAGTAGAGGATTTTATTATATGCTTGATTCTGATGGCTCAGTGCTTACAGGATTTAGAAAACATAATAATAAAGTTTATTACTTTGAAGAAAAGTCAGAAAATTATGGTGCAATGGTTTATGGAGAAAAGGACATCAATGGAATCATATATGAATTTGACCAAAGCGGTGCATTAGTAACTAACTCTAATAAACCTACTAAAGTTGTTGCAGGAATTTGGACATACTATCCAAATATTAATAAGTGGGGCTTTATGGCAGGTGAGGATGGAATCACTCTAACTCAGCTTGTTAATGGAAGATATTTAATCAAAGGTGCTGATAATAATTTCACAGAAT
>CAMJPD010000046.1 GCA_946407765.1 uncultured Lachnospiraceae bacterium | reverse complement strand
AGCAAGCCGATTTAATCAAAACAGGTATTCCAAATGATGTTCACTGCGATGGTAGCGATAAGCAAATATCTATACTTCCATATGAGTTAATTGAAGAACATGAAAAAGAAAGTGGTAACGGATCTATTGAGTATGGTAAGTATGGTGAAAACCTTGTTATTTCAGGATTGGATTACAAGTCTATTAAAGTTGGAAACGATTTTACTATAGGTGATGCAAGGCTTCTCGTTACTCAAATTGGTGCAATATATGCGACTAAAGAAGGCAGCTCTTGCAACAGTAAAATTCATAAGAATTATATCTTCTGTAGAGTTGTCGTCCCAGGTATTATAACTGTGGGTGATCAAGTGAATATAGATTAAAAATTTTCTTTAAATAACAAGTCTAAAATCCAATACCTTTATCAATAGTTATAAGATTTTAAATAGAGTTAAGTAACCTTAACTCTATTGTTTTATTATTCAATTTTTGATAAAATATTATCAAAATTCATTATATTATTTTTTCCGAGATTAATAACCTAAAGGGCACTATGGTTATAATCCGATCGGGTAATATTAGAAATGATATTGCCTGTCCTCTTTTTGCAAAGGAAAAAATATTTGTGAAAAATATTTTATAGGAGGACACTTCAATGGCATTGAAACAAGTTCAGACAACTTGTGCTTATTGCGGCGCTGGTTGTCAAATTATGTTCACTGTTGATACTGCAACAAACAAAATTGTTAATGCAGTTCCAGCAATGGGCAGAACGAATCAAGGCACACTTTGTTTGAAAGGTCATTATGGTTGGGATTTCATTAACGATCCACAAATATTGACCAAGAGAATAACTTCGCCAATGATTCGTAAGGGCGGCAAGGGTAGCAGACTTGAAGAAGTATCTTGGGATGAGGCTATACAATATGTAGCTGACAATCTCACAAAAATTAAGAAAAAATATGGTCCAGACTCAATCATGTGTACTGGATCTGCGCGTGGTCCAGGTAATGAAGCAAACTATATCATGCAAAAGTTTACTCGTGCATGTATAGGAACCAATAATGTAGACCACTGCGCTCGTGTTTGACATAGTCCTTCAGTAGCGGGTCTACTGTATTCATTAGGTTCTGGCGCCATGACAATGGGCGTTCATGAAATCGAAGATGCTAAGTTAATTTTTAACTTTGGCTATAATGGAGCTGATTCTCATCCAATCGTTCAAAGAAGAATCGTAAGAGCAAAACAAAAAGGTGCAACAATAATTTGTGCTGATCCTCGTGTAACTGAATGTGCAAGAATTGCAGATGTTCATATGCAATTAAAGGGTGGAACAAATATTGCACTTGTTAATGCTATGTGTAATGTTGTTTACAATGAAGGTCTTGTAGATCAAAAATTCATTGATGAAAAAACAGTTGATTATGATGCATTTGTAGAAGTAATCAAGAAGTACACACCTGAATATGCTGAAACAATTTGTCATGTTCCAGCAGAAACAATTAGAAAGGCTGCAAGAATGTATGCCAAGGCTCCATCTGCCATGATTCTTTATGGCATGGGCGTGTGCCAATTCGGTCAAGCTGTTGACGTTGTTAAGGCACTTGGTTCACTTGCACTTATGACTGGTAATTATGGAAAGCCTGCATCAGGTATAGGACCAGTTCGTGGACAAAATAACGTTCAAGGTGCATGCGACATGGGTGCACTTCCTAATAACTATCCAGGTTATCAAAATGTTACAAAACCAGAAATTCAAGAAAAATTTGAAAAAGCTTGGGGCGTTAAGTTATCTAATAAAGTAGGTGTTCCACTTACTCACGTTCCACAAAGAGTTCTTGAAGAAAAGGATCCTAAAAAACAACTTCATGCTTATTATATTTTCGGTGAAGATCCAGTTCAATCTGATCCAGATGCAGAAGAAGTAAGAGAAGCACTTGAAAAATTAGATTTTGTAGTTGTTCAGGATATATTCATGAACAAGACTGCAGAATTTGCAGATGTTATCTTACCTGGTACTTCATGGAATGAGCATGACGGTGTTTACTCTTGCTGTGATAGAGGATTCCAAAGAATCAGAAAAGTTCTTGAACCACCAAAAGGTGTAAAACTTGACTGGGAAATCATTTGCGAAATCTCAACAGCAATGGGTTATAAGATGAAGTATAAGAACACTGAAGAAATCTGGAATGAGTTAATTGACCTTTGTCCAAATTTTGCAGGTGCTACATATGCTAAACTTGAAAAGTATGGAAATATTCAATGGCCATGTAGAAGCAAGGATGACAGTGATAAGGGAACAGTAGTTCTTCACCAAGGCAAATTTGCTAATCCAGATGGTAAGGGTAAATTCTATACAGCTGACTGGAGACCACCACAGGAACTTGAAAATGAAGAGTATCCACTTTCACTTTCTACAGTTCGTGAAGTTGGCCACTATTCAGTTCGTACTATGACAGGTAACTGTCGTACTCTTAGAAATCTTGAAGATGAACCAGGTTGGATCCAAATGAATCCTGCGGATTGCGAAAAACTTGGTATCAAGCATGGTGATCTTGTAAAGGTTGTTAACAAGAGAGGCTGGTGTATTACAAGATGTAATGCAACAGAAAGAGTAGCAAAGGGCGCAACATATATGACATATCAATGGTGGATCGGATGCTGTAACGAGCTTACAATTGGATCTAACCTTGACCCTGTATCTAATACTCCAGAGTATAAATATTGTAATTGCCGTGTTGAAAAACTCGACGATCAAGCTAAGGCTTGGGAATATGTAAATACCGAATATAAGAGCATTCGTGAAAGAATGGGCATTAAGATGGTCGGAAAGGAGGCAGTGTAATATGAGACAGTTTGTAAAAGGAAATCCAGACCTTTGTATCGGATGCAGAACATGTATGATTGGCTGCGTTGTAGAACACGAAGGTAGAAGAATATTTGAAATTGATCCAGATGGATATGATTTCAATCCAAAACTTCATGTAGTAAAAACAGCAAAGGTTTCAGTGCCAGTTCAATGTAAACACTGTGAAAATCCAGCTTGTATGGCTGCTTGCCCAGTTGGTTGCATTAAAGTAATCAATGACGCTGTAGTTATTGATCAAAAAGAGTGTATAGGATGTAAATCTTGTATGCAAGCTTGCCCATTTGGTGTAATAGATGTTATTTCTCAAGTAGGAACATCTCAATCAGATGGAAGCAAGAGAGTTGTTGCTAATAAATGCGATCTATGTGTAGGAACAGGAAATGGTCCAGCATGTGTTCGTGTGTGCCCAACAGAAGCTCTCAAACTTGTAAGCGAAGAAGCTATGCAAGAATCAGTACAAAAGAAGAGAGTAGCAACAGCAGAAGCCGCAAAAGCAATAGCAGATGCTATGGCAGATTAATTATTAAAGTGCAAGGAAAATTTTTCCTTGCACTTATTTTAAAAGGAGAACAATATGACAGAGAACATGAGTTGTTATGTACTTTGCGATCCAAATAAGTGTACAGGGTGTAAGGCTTGTGAGCTTGCTTGTTTTGCAGAGCATAATAAAGAAAATAATGATGTAGCATATACTGTTGGTACAGTTACTATTCCAGTAACACCAAAGTTATATCTTACAAAAACTGAAAAATATTGCATGCCAGTTCAATGTAAACACTGCGAAGATGCACCTTGTCTTAATGCGTGCAAGAAACATGCTATATATCGTGATGAAAATAAACAAGTAATTGTTGATCAATCAAAGTGTATAGGATGTAAGGATTGCGTAATGGCTTGCCCATTTGGTGCGATTTCTATATTACCAGTTAGTGATAATGGCGCAGTACTATTACAAAAAGATAAAGAATGTGTAAAGGCAGCTTCTAAGTGCGACCTTTGCACAGGAATTGAGGGTGGCCCAGCTTGTGTTAGAGTATGTCCTAATGAAGCACTTCGCCTTGTTGATCTTAACGAAGAACAACTTGCAAAATCAATTGCAACAGCTAATAGTCTTTATGACTCAAGATTATCGTAAAGGAGGACGAAACTATGATGAGAGTAGTAGAAATAGATAAGAATATATGTACTGGTTGTAGAGAATGTGCAAAAGTTTGTCCTGCTTATGCGATTGAAGGTGAACAAGGACAACCACAAACAATCAATGTTGACAAGTGCGTAATGTGCGGTCAATGTGTACAAAAATGTAAATCATATGTATCTATCGTAAGCCACGGTTATGAAGCATATGAAAAGGTTAAGAAAGAAAGAGGAATTCCAGATTCTGTAACAGAGCCACTATTTGCAGCTCACAATGTTACACATATTGAAGAAGTAAAGAAAGCTCTTGCAGATCCAACAAAAGTTGTTATGGCATCTGCAGCACCTGCTGTTAGAACAGGTCTTGCAGAAGAATTTGGATATAAGCTTGGAACATTAAGTGATGGTAAGATGGCAGCAGCATTCAGAGCTCTTGGATTTGATTATATCTATGATGTAAACTTTGCAGCTGACCTTACTATTATGGAAGAAGGCTCAGAGCTTATCGAAAGAGTAACAACAGGAAAGGGTAAACTTCCAATGTTTACATCATGCTGCCCTGCTTGGGTTACGTTCTGTGAAAGAAATTATCCAGAACTTACAGACCACCTTTCTTCTTGTAAGTCGCCTCAACAAATGCAAGGTGCAGTTCAAAAGACATTTGGTGCAGAGATTAATGGTCTTAAGAAGAAAGATATCTTCAATGTATCTGTAATGCCATGTACTTGTAAAGAATATGAATGTTCAAGAGAAGAGATGAAGGCAAGTGGAGAAAGAGATATTGATGTAGTTATTACTACAAGAGAACTTGCTTGGCTCATTAAAGATGCAGGTATAGACTTTAAGAAATTAAAAGATGAAAAATATGATAACCCACTTGGTGACTTTACTGGTGCTGCTGAAATATTTGGTGTTACTGGTGGTGTTATGGAAGCAGCTCTTCGTACAGGATATGAACTTATTACTAAGAAGAGTATTCCAGCAGTTGAAATTCCAGCTGTTCGTGGCGGAGAAGGATTTAGATCTGCTGATATCAAAGTTGGCGATCTTACTTTAAGAGTAGGTGTTGTATCTGGTCTTAAGCACGTAGTTCAAGTTATGGAAGATTTAAAAGCTGGTAAGATGAAAGATTATCACTTCATAGAAGTTATGACATGCCCTGTTGGATGTGTATCTGGTGGTGGACAACCAAAACTTCTTATGGATACTGATAAGGAACTCGCTTATAAGAATAGAACTGGTATCACATATAAGATGGATGAATCTCTTCCACAAAGAAAGTCTCACGATAACCCATCTATTAAGAAGATCTATAAAGATTACTTAAAAGCACCACTTGGTGAAAAGTCTCACCACTTATTACATACTCACTATGTAAAAGGTAGAGCTAAAACTATAAACGACTAATTTTCTATAAAGAGGGTGATATGGCTAGGGAAAAACTCTCCTTTAAAGATGGAAATAGAATTTGTTTATCAGTAAAAGAAAATAATTTAAAAGACTTTTATAATAAAATCATAGATATAGCAACTGATGACCTAGATTATAATGATTTAATTGAATTAAGACTTGATTATCTCATAAATAAAAAAGTTAAAGCAGAAGATATAATTAAAACAATATCTAATGTTAAGAAATTTTTAAAGGATGATTATAATCTAGAGCCTCAGTTTATAGCAACAATCAGGAACTTTTCAAATGGTGGTAATTGTATGCTAGATGAGAAGACTTATCTTGATATTATTACACTATTATATGAAAAAGCAAGCGTTGATGCTATAGATATAGATTATTGCTTCTATGATGAAAAATCACAGGCAGTTAAGAAATTATTTTCTGGCAAGAAGTCTTTGATAATTACATATACATGTAGAGACAAGAGCTTATCTGAAAACGAGTATGATGAAATTATTAAAGATTTAATTAAAACACAGGCTTATGTAATTAGAATAATTACAAAAGCATTTAGCTTTGATGATTGTCTTATGCTTATGGATAAAGTAAAGAAATTCAGTACAGAATTTGAAAAAAGTGGTAAAGTCGTATCCGTAATTTCTTTAGGAAAGCTTGGCATAGTATCAAGACTATATCCTGAATATACTGGGTCAATGATTACATACATTAATAACGAGCAAAGTGAACCTGTTAGTATAGATGGTGAAATAAGCAAGAGAGAGTATGATAAGCTAAGGAAGCAATTTCCAAGTACTAAAGAGTTTTTAGATTCTATCTAAAGACGGAAATATAAATGCCCGTCTAACAAGGCGGGCATTTTTATAAAAAAAATTATATAATATTTATATGGATTTTTATAAAGCAGAAGAAAAATTAATAAAAAAAATAAATCAAACCGAAATTGAAAATATAAGTACTAGTGAGTCATATGGCAGGGTACTTGCAGAAGATTTGATTGCAATAGAAAATGTTCCTAGGTTTAATAGATCTCCACTAGATGGATACTGTTTTAATTATGAAGACAGCTTAAATGCTAGCATAGAAAATCCTGTTGAACTTGAAATAATTGAAGAAGTTCCATGCGGGAGCATCGCGTCAAAAAATATAGGAAGGAATCAAACAATCAAAATTTTAACTGGTGCAAAGATGCCAGAAGGTGCTAGTGCTGTTGTTAAATTTGAAGATGTTGAAGTAAATAATAATAAAATTAAAATATTTGAAAAATTTTCTAAAAATAAAAATATCATTCTTGCTGGTGAAGATGTGAAATGTGGAACCATCCTTGCAAGAAAGGGAGATGTTGTAGACACGGGTATTATAGGAATTGCCATATCTCAGGGAATTAAAAATCTGAATGTATTTAAAAAAATTAAAATTGGATTTATTTCAACTGGGTCTGAACTTTTAGAAATCGATGACAATTATGAAGATGGGAAAATATATAATTCTAACAGATATATGTTTAAGGCAATGTTAGAAAATAAAAATATAGAGTTTAAGTACTATGGTATTGCTCATGATGATATAGCCTCATTGAAAGATTTATATGGCAATGCAAGCATAGAATGTGATATAGTATTATCAACAGGTGGCGTTTCTGTTGGTGATTATGATTTGGTAAATAAAGCCTTAGTAGAACTTGGATTTGAGGTATTTATTGATAGAATAGATATGAAACCTGGTATGGCATGTTGTTTTGCAAGTAAGGAGAATAAATTAGTGTTTGCACTATCGGGAAATCCCATGTCTTCAGTAACAACATTTTATACATTATGCATGCCGGCAATAAGGAAGATGATAGGATATAATGAATATCAAAATAAATATTTTAAAGTAAAACTTAAAAATTCATTTTATAAAAAAATTAGAGGACTTAGGTTCCTTAGGGCAAATGTTCAAATTGAAAATGGAGAAGCCCTTGCTGATTTAAACCTAGACCAAGGAAATATAGTAATTAAAAGTTTAATAAATTGTAATGCAATGGTTAAGATAGAAAATTCTGATGAGGCAGTTTGCGGAATGACATTTGACTGCATGTATATATAATTAATGAGCAATAATATAAAAATAGTAAAATTTGTAGGATTTAGTGGTAGTGGGAAAACTACTCTTATTGAAAATATAATAAAAAAACTTAAGATAAGTGGATTAAAAGTAGCAACCGTTAAGCATGATGTCCATGGACTCGATATAGATAAGGAAGGAAAAGATTCATATAGATATTCAGTTGCTGGGGCAGATGTTTCAGTCGTATCTACTAAAGATCTAACAGTTTATAAAATTCATAAGGATCTAAGTTTAGAAGAAATTTTAAACAATATAACTGATGTTGATTTAATAATAATAGAAGGATATAGCAATAATGAAAATATTCCATCTGTAGGTGTTGCTAGGAAAGAAACTAATAAAGGATTTAAAGGCGATCTTAAAAAATTTATATTTCTTTCAAGTGATTATACTAGGGAAGAATTATCACAGATGGGCTACCAAGGGTCATTTGCCAATATTAATGATATTGATGAGAATGTTAGATTGCTTAGAGAACTGCTAGAAGTTTAATATTATAGTGAATCGTTTAAATCTATTTCAATTATTTTATCTTTAGAAT
>CAMJPD010000045.1 GCA_946407765.1 uncultured Lachnospiraceae bacterium | reverse complement strand
CCAGAAGCATTTGTAGCAGAACCACCGAATGTTTTTACATTGGTGCAAACATATTTATACATTCTTTCTAATCTATTTTCAATTTCGTCTACACGCCAATCAAGTTCATAATACTTGGTCATGTGTTTATCTAGGTCTACGAAGGCAGCAAGATCTATATCTGTTGCAAATGATTGAAGGGCCATACCTGCTACGATAATAATGCTTACAAATCCTGGTAGTAGTTTTTTAAAATTTATTTTATTCATAATATTTTCCCTTATAAATTAACTGAAATTTTAATTAATAAACAATAGGTATAGAATAATTATGTGCAAGTGCGCTTGGATTTGCGGCACTTGAATTAGGTTTCACATCTGTTGATCCTCTTCTGCAATGCCAATACTTCAATCCATTCGCACAATCTACAAATTCGTACTCATAATAACTATCGTTATATTGACCTGTGCCTATATACCTAGTATCTGGAAGAACTCCTACCCAGTTGCTTGGGTTAGATACATAATAATATCCTGGTCTTGTCTGATAATAACCAACTGGACCCATAAGATATTCCACATTGTCTCTTACTATGAATTTACTTATATATGTTACTGCACTTTCATTATAAGTGCGCTCACCATAGGCTGGACAACAAGGATAAACATTTTTAAATTCTACTATATAATCTCCTGTTTCTGCATCAAGATATGTAGCCCAGTTAGTTGCGTGAGTTCCTGTTGATGAGGCGCCAGTATAGTATGTCTGCATAAATGGAGTAATATAAAAATTGTTAGTAAAATATGGTGTCGTACTATAAGTATAAGTCTGGCGGTTAGTAGTAATTGGTGTAGTATTAACACCTGCATATTGCCACAAATCCTTCTTAAGTCTAAGTATATTCCAATTATTAATTATATCTGAAATTTCAGTATTGTCATAAGGAACATTAGGATCTAACTTTACAACACTTACATAATAATGTGTGTATGTACTATATGACTGATATGAAGATAGAAGCACATACCATCCTTTATGATTTTCTATAGGAAGTGCACATAAAACTGTTGGATACCAACCTTGTCCAGAGGCTGAAGGATCTATAGTGTCTCTATAAGATATATCATTAGTAACATAATAATTGCCATTCCATAATCTATATATCCTTATATTTTCATACATACCATCATGTCTTGCGTTAATAGTTTCTACAGGTCCTATATTATAGGTCCATGAATTATGACTCTTCTTTCTTGGGAAGTAATTTCCTCCATTAAAGTAGCCACCGCGATAATTGCTTTCTAAATTTTGTAGTTCTGGAGAATCCCATGTTGAAAACAAAACATCTGTTGAACGATATTTATTAATATTGCCAATAAGACCTGCTTCTTTCTCTTCCAGTTTAGTTTGTATAAATGCCATATCAGTTGCAAATTGAGATCTTGTTAGATATTTATTAGCATCTGATGCTGTAATAGCATAAGCAGCACCTGCCATACCTACTAAGATAAGAGCAAGTGATGTGTATATTATTAAACATTTTTTTATATATTTATTCATACTTCGCTCCTTTGCCCATTACTCATTAAGTATTGGTATCTCACCATTAATATATGATTTAAGTGCGTAGCAACCTTTCTGCGGACTGTAGACCCTTGCAATAGTGCTATAAGTTGTTGCTGAGGTAGTTACAGCTATAATGTCTGAAAAGTTTCCAAATTTTCTTCCATTCATATTACGTGGAATATATTGCCATATCGCACTGTTATATGATCCTTGTTCGTGTCTTATTATGCAACAATTTGCAGGAAACTCCCATCTCATATGTATTGAATCTGCATACACGCTTCTTGATACATATCCTGTTGCTGGGTTAGAAAGATTGTATCTTGATTTGCTTGTGTTGCTACCAGTATATTCAAGAGTTGTTGGAAAAACAGTATCGCTTGTTGTTCCTGTGTATACACCACTACTTGTTCTTGGCAGCTCAGTAGGTTGGTTTTGAGCTTCTACAATCTTGATCCACTCATTTCTCTTAATAGCTAAGTCAATGGTTTTAGCTTGAGAATAGTCTTGCACAGGTTTGCTTATATCTACCCAAGTAAATTGAAGAGTATGAACATAATAATACATGGAAACAATAAGATATATAGTACTTGCTGCTCCTCCTACTTTCATTGCGAAGCGTCTTGTTAAAGGATATTCTGTATAAGATAAGTCAGCTGTAGTATGACCGTAGTTTATAAATGATTGTGTTCCGTTCCAATTATCTCTAAGAGCAACTCTATTAAATGGAGCATATCTATTCCACGATTGTGCAATACTATTACCTCTATTTGAATGAACAAATCCGTCGGCATTTATTGGACCATAATTTTCATGTCCTTCTACAAGGCCTGCTTGAAGTCTTGGACCGTTCATCATGAAATCCATATTTGTATCGTTAATTGTCTTGTTGATGTTATCAAGCGAGGTCTCTATCTGAGCGATCTTTGCCTCCCACTCTGTCGTTGTGACAAATGCATTAGAGTCGTTGGCACCTACTGCGTATGCATATGATAGGCCAAGGCCCATCGCAAGGACGATGCCGAGAAAGTAAGATAGTATTTTTTTAATATTTTTTCCCATAAAATGTCCTCCATTTTCGAAAATGGGTGTTTTTTATATTTTACCATAATAGACAAAAAAATTAATATGTTCCCTTATTAAATTTTATTAAATTTGGGCAGATAAATAAAAAATACTCACCATTTGGTGAGTATTTTTTCATTTTATTTTTGGATAAAAGGGACGGCCCCGCGTCGATGCTATTCTTACTTGCCGGCGTTCCAGGTTGAGAGGTTCATTTCTGCAAAGTTTGAGTAGTAGACAATACTTGTTGAGCCGCTTTCACTATAATACATTCTGAGCCAGAAATTTTCATATTTTGAAAAATCAACTCCTGGTGCTGTGTAATAATATATATTGTTATGTATGTAACGTGCTGATCTATCAGTATAGGTATCGTTATCCATTTTCTCCTTGATCTCATCAACATCATACTGTGTTGTATTAGGAGATGTTTTTGATGCTGTCACGCTAGTTCCAAGATACATTCTCATTGTGCTTTCATTGGTCCATGCTGTAGGTCTTGTTTCTGATCCATATGCATATTGATAATAACTGCTTCCTGCTGAAGGAAGTATACTTGTACCTAAAGCGTAATCAGGAAATTCGCAGATGTATCCGCCAGTTAATGAACTACCTGTAGATGTTATACGTGGAAATTTCTTAAATGGTCCCATAACAAGTTCAACTGACGAAAAGCTTGCATCTGCTGACCAGCTTGTTGTGTTCATTGTTCTTGCAAAGTTTATCTCAACTGTGCAATTTGGAGTAAGTTCTATACCTGGGCGCCACTTAAATAAAGATGCTGGCTTTTTATATTGCCATCTATGAGTAGTTGAAGGGTGAGAAAAACTTTGTTGCAAAGCTCCTTTATAATTATATCTTAAATATTTTTGTTCTGATAAATCTACATGAGGCCAAGGCATCATACCAAAGTCTGAACCAGAATAATAATTAAATAATATTAATCCTCCGTTTTGTGAATACTGTTGTCCTCCGAAAGATTTTACATTGGTACATGTAAATTTATATAATCTATCAAGATATGATTCAATATCATCAATTCTAAAATTGACTTCATTATATCTTTCCATGTGTTTTTCTTTATTTACAAATGCTGCAAGATCTATATTTGTTGCAAATGTGCTTGCTGCCATACCTGCTATTATAATGATGCTTATAACACCTGGTAGTAATTTTTTTATATTTGCCTTATTCATAATACTTTCCTTTTCAAATATTATTTATTAATTAATAAACTATAGGAAGTGAGTAGTGCCATCTAAATGGTCTTGTTAAACCTGAACCTTCTGCTTGAGATTTCTGCCAGCAATGCCAATATTTTATTCCATTTACACAATCCACAAATTCATATCCGTAGTCTCTAGGTGTATTGGCATCATGGATCACAGGTGGAGTAGCGTATGATGTATTACCACTAGCAGATGCCGGATATTCATTATAATTAGTTCCAGCACATACATATTCTACGTTGTCTGCTGGTATAAATCTTGTGAAGAAGAAACTGGCACTAGAAAGTTCATGAGTTCTATACCAAGCTGTTGCAGTGTCAGGTCTATGGTTTCCAGAAATAGTAAATAGATAGTCTCCTGTTTCAGGATCTACTTGTCCTGTACATGTCATGCTTATTCCAACTGTTGACATGTCACCTCTTGATGTTCTTGTAAATGCGGTGTTATATGCATTACTTTGGAATACATTGGTTGACACATTGGTGTTTTTCTGTTCAGTTGTTGTAAGTCTCGCTACAGATTCAGATACATAAGTAAATAAGTTCTTCTTAAATCTGAATTTCATTGTATCGCCTATCTTAGGCCCCTGTGAATAAGGAACGCTCCAATCTAATCTTGTGATAGATAATCTATATCCTACATAGTTATTTGTTGTCCACTCAAAATAGAAAACAAGATAAAAGCCTGGGAAGTTTTCTATAGGAACTGCAAAATTCATTCCTGAATAAAACTCTGTCGCAGAAGTAGATGCATCTGTACTTGTTCTATAATACATTGGTGTAGTTACAAGGTAGTTACCATTATATAATCTAAATATAGATAAATTTTTATGTGCAGCATGTGGCTGATTTGTCCATGCATCCATACGTCCCCAGTACCATCTCTGAGCACCAGATGCACCAGATGTTCTCTGTCTTGGGAAGAAGTTTCCTCCGTTATAGTAACCTCTTTCATATGAATTACCGCCTGAGATTTGCTGATAATTAGGAGTATCATAAGTTACAAATTTTATATCTGTAGAACGATATCTATTGATATTACCGATAAGACCTGCTTCTTGCTTATCAAGCTTGTTTTGAAGGTATGACATATCTGTTGCAAACTCAGATCTTGTTAAATACTTATCAGCATCTGATGCTGTAATAGCATAAGCAGCACCTGCCATACCTACTAAGATAAGGGCAAGTGATGTGTATATTATTAAACATTTTTTTATATATTTATTCATATTTCGCTCCTTTGCCCATTACTCATTGAGTATTGGAATTTCTCCATTAAGATAATTTTTAAGGCATAGGCTATTTTTTTGTGGAGACCAAACTTTTGATACAGGAATGCCTAAGTGTACAGAATCACCCAAGGTTCCGAATTTCTTTCCTTTCAAATCAAGAGGAAAATCTGCAAAAACACTCCAGCTTGTACTATGACGAAGAGTATGACAGTTAGCTGGATATTCTAGTGTTATTGTAGCTGTGTTTCCACTAATTGTCCTTGTTATATATCCGTTTTGGTTAGATTCTCTGCTGTCTCCATTACTGTCTGTCCAGTTTTCTGCATCATAACCATAGCCAGTTCCTGCCCAAAGATATTGATTTCCTCTTGAGGCAGCACCATAAACAGCACCATTTAAATTTTTATATTTAGTTGTGTCAACAGTGAAAGTAATCGTCTTAGCTTGTGCATAATAATATGGTGTGCTTCCTTTCCAAGATAAGTCAACATAGGTATAGTAACCGCCATATACATTAGCTGAATCAAAACGATAAACATATACTATTACATATATATTAGGGTCGTTAGATCTTAATGCATATCTAAAACGAGTTGGATAATTAGTAAAAGAATAAGTTCCTGTACTCCAAGCTATGTTAGCAATAGCTTGTCTTCCATCCCATTGGTCAGATATATAGAAGTGGGGAACAGAAAAGAAATAGTTGTATGTATCGTTTTGACCTGTCTGTCTATACCACAGTCCTTGAAAATTAAATGTGTTAGAACTTACTTGTCCAATGTAACCAACATTCTCAAGTCCTTCCCACATACTTACTTGAAGTCTTGGGCCATTCATGACAAAGTCCATGTTGTTCTCATTGATTGTCTTAGTTACATTATCAATTGATGTTTCAATTTGATCAAATTTTGTTTCCCACTCTGTTGTTGTTACGAAGGCATTTGAATCATTGGCACCTACTGCGTATGCATATGATAGGCCAAGGCCCATTGCAAGGACGATGCCGAGAACGTAAGACAAATACTTCTTAAAGCTCTTTTTCATATAATCTCCTTTGTGATTTGTGCACGTTTTGGGCGCACAAAGAAAGTGATTTGTTTTGTTTATATTGATATTTTATCACGGGAGGGGGTAGAGGTCAATTTTCATTTATTAAAAATTATTAATATTCACATGAGGGATTGAGCGGTTTGAAAAGTTTTTCGGTCTATTATTGCTTGGTGGTTGTTTTCGACGAAGTATTTTTTGAGGCAGCCGTCATTTCTCTTTCTTATCTTCTGCAGATAATCTACTGTGTAATATTTTTGGGAGATGGCGTCACCTGTGTATCTTTCATTTCTTAATATATTGCGTACTACGCTGTCATACCATTTTGTTTTTCCGCAAGGAGATTTGATTCCTCTTTCCATAAGATAATTTGCGATTTTGTTATATGACATTCCTTCGATGAAAAGCTTATATATTAATCTTACAACATTTGCCTCAGTCTCATTGATGCAAATGTCACCATTTTCATTTCTATAATATCCAAGAAAATTTGTAGTTCTAAAACGGACGAAACCTCTTTCAAATCTTTTTCTAATTCCCCACTGAGTGTTTTCAGAAATGGAGCGCGATTCCTCTTGTGCAAGGCATGAAAGAATTGAAAGCATCACTTCAACTTTGCTATCTAGTGTCCATATGTTTTCCTTCTCAAAATAAACTTCAACGTTACAGTTCTTGAGCGTCCTTATATTTTGAAGGGCGTCAACTGTGTTGCGGGCAAATCTTGATATGGACTTAGTGATGATGAGGTCGAATTTGCCTGCGACTGCATCTGCCATCATTTTGTTAAATGCTGTTCTATTTCTTGTCATGACTCCCGATATTCCTTCGTCACTATACATGCCTGCATATTCCCATCCATCGTGAGATTTTATGAATTTGGTGTAATATGCTACCTGGGTTTTATATGAATTTGCCTGATCATCATTAGATGTTGAGACTCTTGCATACCCGCAGACGCGGCGCTTTTTTAATTTACTTGTGCTGGGTGCGCTCTTCTTAGGATATATTATTTTTACAACTTTATTATTCATATCGCTCTCCTACGCTGCATCACTTATATGTATTGTGTCCGCTTTGTAAATATTTTTTCCTTTGTGATTAAAGCGGAGCGAAAGATATTCTATAATTTTTTGAGCATCTGCATAATCTTTGTAAGAAATTATTGCGGGATGCGTTCCTTTTATAAGATATTTTGGAAGTTGTCCTGTATTTAAAACTTGCCTATGTGTAATTGGATCTTCTGAAAAATATTTTTGATAGATAGTGTATCCTGCATATTTTTCATTCTTCAAAATTTTTTTTACTTGTGGATAATTAAATAAATTATTTTTTCTTGTTTTGATTCCTCTCTTACTTAATGTTTTTGCAATGTGCGAATAATTTTCTCCTGCAAGAAATCTTTTATAGATTTCACGGACGATACTTGCTTCTTTTTGGTTTATGATGTATTTGCCTTCTATATAATCGTAGCCAAATAGTTCGTGGTATTGATCTTTGCCCATCTCGACGTCTTTAATTTTCTTCCACTTGACGTTCTCACTTATAGACACGGCTTCTGCTTGGGCAAATGCTGCAAGAATTGTGAGAAGCAGCTCGCCGTCGGGACTTAGGGTGCGGATGTTTTCCTTCTCGAAAAAAACTTCGACGCCTGCTTCTTTAAGTCTGCGAACGGTGCTGATGAGGTCGAGGGTGTTACGCGCAAAGCGAGTGATAGATTTTGTAATTATCATGTCGATGTTACCTTGGAGGGCAGATGCAATCATGGTTTGAAATTGGTGACGGCCCTTGATTTGAGTTCCGGAAATTCCGTCGTCCTTGTAGATTCCTACAAGAGTCCAGTTTGGATTATTTTTAATTAATCTTTCAAAATAATTAATTTGATTTTCGAGCGAGCGCTCTAGGGCGTCTGAGTTTTTGGAAACGCGCGCGTAGATGCAAACTCTCTTTCCTTGCTGTGTCTTGTTTGTTTGATTGTTGTTTTGATTTTTTGGCGGGATGCGAATTACTTTTTTGTTCATAAAATTCTCCTTATAATAAAAAATTTGGATTTTACATTGTAGCACGAATAAGGAGGTGGGGGAATAAAAGGGACGGGGGATAATAATAAAAGGGACGGTGAAGTTAAACCCTAAAGTTGGACCAAAATAAGTAAGTTATGGAGGTC
>CAMJPD010000044.1 GCA_946407765.1 uncultured Lachnospiraceae bacterium | reverse complement strand
TATGAAGATGCTGTAAATGATGCTACAAAAGCTATATTGAAAGTTCATACAAGCAATTATAAAGTTCTAGGATTTACAGATTCTGTAAATGTAGAAGAATTACTTCCTATTTCTACTAAAAATAATCTAGTTCTTATAGAAGATTTAGGAAGTGGAGTCCTTGTTGATTTATCTAAATTTGGACTATCGCACGAGCCAACAGTTCAGGAGCAAATTAAAAAAGGTGTTGATGTAGTTTGTTTTTCTGGAGATAAATTACTTGGCGGCCCACAAGCTGGAATCATAGTTGGTAAGAAAAAATATATAGATAAAATTAAAAAACACCAATTAACAAGAGCACTTAGAATAGATAAATTTACTGCCTGTATGCTTGAGCTTGTTTTACTTGAATATTTAAATGAAGATACTGCAATAAAAAATATTCCAGTACTAAATATGTTATCTTCATCTTATGATAAGCAAGTTGCAAAGTCTAAAAAGCTTTATGATGGTTTAAATAATTCTAATTTTAAAAATAATTTTGAAATTAAAATTTCAGATACAATATCACAAGTAGGTGGTGGCTCACTTCCACTTGAAGAAATAAAATCAAGTGCTCTTATTATAAAACCAAAAAATATTACAGTAGACAAATTTGAAGAGCAATTAAGAAAACTTGATATACCGATTATTGTAAGAATAGAAAATGATGAAATAATTTTAGATGTAAGAACTATATTTGATGAAGAACTTGATATAGTGATTAATGAATTAACTAATTTATCTAAATAATTTCAAATTCTTACTTAAATATGCATAATTTTATTAATTTTGACTAAAAATTTTTTATATGATAAAATTACAAAACATTTATTTTTAAGCAAGGAGTAAAAAAGTGCAAGTTAAAAGTGAAAAATTACCAAATTCAATGGCCAAAATTACAGTTACTATTCCTAAAGAAGAGTTTGTTAAAGCAATAGATGTAGCATACAATATAAACAAAAATAGATTTAAAGTTGATGGATTTAGAAAAGGAAAAGTAAATAGAGAAATCATAGAGAAAATGTATGGCGAGGGAGTCTTCTATGAAGATGCTGCTAATGAATGTATAAATAATTCTTATGAAGAAGCTGTAAAGGAGTCTGGTCTTGATGTAGTATCTCGTCCAGAAGTTGATATACCAGGAGTAGAATCAGGTAGTGTATCAAGAGATAAAGATTTTGTTTATACTGCAACATTTGCAATACGTCCTGATGTAAAAATAAAAAATTATAAAGGATATAAAATTAAAAAAGTTGATACAGATGTAAAGCCAGAGATGGTTGATGCAGAACTTAAAGCCATGCAAGATAAAAATGCTCGTATAAGTGAAATCACTGATGCAAATGTAACTGTTCAAAATGGAAATATCGCTGTAATTGATTTTGAAGGTTATAAAGATGGAAATATTTTTGATGGTGGTTCTGGTGAAAATTATAATTTAACAATTGGTTCGCATACATTTATAGACAATTTTGAAGACCAACTAATTGGAATGAAAGTTGGTGATGAAAAAGATGTTAATGTTACATTCCCAAAAGATTATGGTGTTCCAGATCTTGCAGGTGCACCTGTTGTATTTAAAGTAAAAGTAAATAAGATTAAATCTAAAGAAGTAGATCCACTTGATGATGAATTTGCATCTGAAGTATCTGAATTTAATACACTTGCAGAACTTAAAAAATCTATAGAAGATAGATTGAAAGAAAGATTAGAACTTAATGCTAAAAATATTTATAGAGATTCAGTACTTGCAGAGCTAGAAAAAAATGTTGAAATTAATATTCCAGAACCTATGATAGAAACAACTATAGATAGAGTCATTGATAGAGATAAGAGAAATATGAGACAAAGAGGCTTAAAATATGAAGACTATCTAAAAGTTATGAATATGACAGTTAAAGATCATAGAGATAGAATGAGAGATAGAGCAATTTCTGAAATTAAAATATCTTTAGGAGTAGAAGAAATAGGAAAATTAGAAAATATTAAAGTAAGTGATGAAATGCTTAAAGATAAATTAACTCAAATGTATAAAGGATATGGTATCCCTGACCCAACAGAATATATTAATAAGATCTCAGATGCTGAAAAAGAATCTATGAGAGAAGAATTTATGCCTGAATGTGTTATGGACTACTTAGTTGAAAATGCAGAAATTAAATAATTTATAGTGAGGTTATTATGAATAAAGAAATTAAAAATATACAGACAATGCCTTATGTAATTACTCAAAATGCAAGAGGCGAGAGATCATATGACATTTTCTCAAGATTACTTGAAGAAAGAATAGTATTCCTTGCAGATCAAGTAACAGATGATTTAGCAAGCCTTGTTGTAGCTCAGCTCCTTCACCTTGAAGCAGAAGATCCAAATAAAGACATATCTCTTTATATTAATTCACCAGGTGGATCTGTAACTGCTGGTATGGCAATTTATGACACTATGCAATATATTAAGTGTGATGTTTCTACTATATGTATAGGCATGGCAGCATCTATGGGAGCCTTCCTTCTTGCTGGTGGAACTAAAGGAAAAAGATATGCCCTTCCAAATGCTGAAATAATGATTCACCAACCAAGTGGCGGTGCTCAAGGTCAAGCATCTGAAATTCAAATTGTTGCAGAACAAATCCAGAAGACTAAAGAAAAATTAAATAGAATTATTTCTGAAAATACTGGTCAACCTATAGAAAAAGTTGCAAAGGATACTGACAGAGATAATTATATGACAGCTAAGGAAGCTATGGAATATGGAATTGTTGACCATGTAGTTGAAAAGCATGATACTGTTAATAAATAATGAGATTTATATATGACAAGTGATAAAATTATTATAAATACAGAAGGCAAATGTTCATTTTGTGGTAAAGAAATTGAACCACAGATGAGACTTTTTACCAATCCTGAAACTAATATTTCTATATGTAGTGATTGTATTGATCATCTATATTCATTTCTTAGAGCAACGGGTATGGCTCAAAGTTCATTTGATTCTCAATACGGAGATGATAATTTTTATGATGATGATACTGAACAATTGTTTTCTATGCCTGAAAAACAAAATTATAATATTAATAGAAAAGGAAAACCATTTGAATTTAGTATTAATATACAAAGCCCAAAACAAATTAAATCTTACTTAGATAAATATGTTGTAGGACAAGATGAAGCTAAAAAAACTCTTGCTGTTGCAGTTTATAATCATTATAAGAGAATACTTAATAAAAATACTGAAGTAGATATTCAAAAATCAAATGTTTTAATGGTGGGTCCTTCTGGATCTGGTAAAACTTATCTTGCAAAATGTCTTGCAAATTTCCTTGGGGTTCCATTTGCTATTGCAGATGCTACAACACTTACTGAAGCAGGATATGTTGGTGATGATGTCGAAAATGTATTATTAAATTTATTATATGCTTCAAATTTTGATATAGAAAGAGCTAAGTATGGAATCGTTTATATCGATGAAATAGATAAAATTTCAAGAAAGAGTGATGGTGTAAATATAACAAGAGATGTATCAGGTGAAGGTGTTCAACAAGGTTTACTTAAAATGATTGAAGGAACGATTTCAAGAATTCCTCCATCAGGTGGTAGAAAACATCCGCAAGAAGAAGCAATAGAACTTGATACAACTAATATATTATTCATATGTGGTGGTGCTTTCCTTGGGCTAGAAAATATAATCAAGAAAAGAACTGCACATAGATCAATAGGATTTAATTCTGTTATATCTGATGAAAAAAATGCTACTTATGATAAATTAATTAAAAAATGTGAGTCTGAAGATTTAATCAAATATGGTCTTATACCAGAATTTGTTGGAAGACTTCCAGTTTTTGTTTCTTTGCAGACACTTACAAAAGATGAATTATTACAAATTTTATCAAATCCTGAAAATGCATTATTAAAACAATATAAAGCTCTACTTGGATATGATAACAAGGATTTAATATTTACTGATGATGGTAAAGAAAAAATTGTAGAGCTCGCTTTAGAAAAAAAGATTGGTGCAAGAGGTCTTCGTTCTGTAACTGAAAAAATTATGAGAGATATAATGTATGATGCACCTGATATGGCTCAAAAAGAAATAATCATTAATAAAGAATTTATTGAAAATACTCTAAATAAATTAGATAGAGAAGATTCAGAAGATAATGATAAATTAATTAATATTAAAATTGATAAAACTCCTTCTGCAGAACGCTTGCCAAAATCACGTGGTCGATTTCCAACCAGAAGAAATGAAAATGCTTCATGAAAACAACTAAAGATTTAGCATTATCAGGAATATTTTTATCATTTTCTCTAATACTTTCTTATATTGAAAGCTTTCTTCCTATCAGTTTAGGTATACCATACATAAAAATTGGTCTTGTTAACATTATTGTTTTAATATCATTATATAAATCAAGTGCTTCTAATGTATTTGTAATTCAATTACTTAGAATTATTATAGTATCTATTGTTTCTGGAAATATTTTTGCTCTCCAGTTTTCTTTTTTTGGTTTTATTGCAAGTTTTCTTATTATGTATTTGCTTAAAAACTTTACCTCACTTAACATTATAACTATAAGTTGTTTTGGAGCAGTATGTCATAATATTGCTCAGCTAATAACTGCAGCTCTAGTTCTAGAAAATAAAAACATACTAAATATAGCACCTTTATTCATACTTATAGGAATTTTCACAGGTTTAATCATTGGAGTAATTACATATATTATATTTAAGCGTATTAATTAAGTATATGTTTCTTATGTTGTAAATATAATCTTTTAATGTTATAATTTTTTTTATGAAAAAGCATAGTATATTTAATTATTTATTTGCAATTTTGATTGCTTCATTGTTAACTTCATGCTCATACTTAAAGCAAATCGAAACTAAACTAGGAATAGAATTTCCATCTATTAATACTGCAGAAACAGCTTATGAAACAACTTCTGCGAGAGCCTTATCAAGAGAAGAATCTGTTCCACAGAATATGAAGATGATTGCCCAGGCTGCACTTGGTGATTCTTATGATGATACTAATATTGCTCAAAATTCTATTTACTATGCTAATTCATCTAATTCTGGAGCAGTTGCAGATTTTGGAGTGAATGCATCGTCTCCTTATATGAACACTGCAAGAAAATTAATTAGAACAGTTTATATTGATTCAGAAACAACTAATTTTGATAAAGCATATAATTATATAACAGAATCTATTGCATCATTTGATGGATATATAGAAAATTATGATGTAGATGGTAAGCGCATATCAAGGCCTGATATACTTCGCAGAGCTAATTTTACATTAAGAATTCCAAGAGATAAAGCAGATGAGTATATTAAATCTTTAGAAAGCAGATTAAATTTTGTTCACAAGAATGAAAATTTAAGAGATATTACATTAGAATATAGTGATGTAGAAACAAGAAAAGAAACTTTAGAAACTGAACGTAAGACACTCCAAGCCTTACTTAAAAAAGCAACTAAAGTTTCTGATACTATACAGATAGAAAGTAGGATTTCTGAAATTACTTCTGAACTTGAAAATATAGAAAAAAGACTTAAACGTTATGATAACAATATTGACTACACAACAATTTATTTAAATATTGGTGAAGTTAAGACAGTAACTGTTGCACAAGATAGACCAACTTCAGTTTCAATTAAAGAAGGTTTTGAACAGAACTTAATTGCAGTTAAAAACTTCTTTATTGATTTATTTGTTTGGGTTATTACACATCTTCCTGCAATTTCAGTAATTGCTATACTAGTTCTAATTTTTTCTTTTATAAAAATATTAAAGAGAGCCGGCAAGCGTCGTCGACATAATATAGAAGATGAATTAGAATAAATTTTATACCCGTATCGCCAAATGGTAAGGCAACGGACTCTGACTCCGTCATTTCTAGGTTCAAATCCTAGTACGGGTGCTTATTGCTGCCTTAGCTCAGCAGGTAGAGCACTTCCTTGGTAAGGAAGAGGTCGGCGGTTCAAGTCCGCTAGGCAGCTTACAATCGGAGATAATATGGAAAACGAAAATATTACAAATAATGAAGTAGTATCTAAAAACTTTATAGAAAATGAAATCGATAAAGATTTGGCATCTGGAAAATATAAAGAAGTAATTACGAGATTTCCTCCAGAACCAAACGGCTATCTTCATATTGGACATGCAAAAAGCATACTTTTAAATTATTCATTAGCAACAAAGTATAATGGTTCTTTTCATATGCGATTTGATGATACAAATCCAGTTAAAGAAGATGAAGAATATGTAAATTCTATATTAGAAGATGTAAACTGGCTTGGTGCAAAATATGATGGAGAAGTTTTATATGCTTCTGATTATTTTGATAAGATGTTCGAATGTGCATGTTTATTGATTAAGAAAGGAAAAGCATTTGTATGTGATTTAAGTCAAGACCAAATTAGAGAATATAAAGGCGATTTTAATAATCCTGGAAAAAATTCACCATATAGGGATAGAAGCATAGAAGAAAATCTAAAACTGTTCAATGAGATGAAAGAAGGCAAATATAAAGATGGTGAAAAAGTACTCCGAGCTAAAATAGATATGTCTTCTCCTAATATTAATATGAGAGATCCAGTTATTTATACTATAAAGCATATATCTCATCATAGAACTGGAGATAAATGGTGTATATATCCTATGTATGATTTTGCACACCCACTTGAAGATGCAATAGAACATATCACACACTCTATCTGCACATTAGAATTTGAAGACCATAGACCACTATATGAGTGGGTAGTAAATGAATGTGAATTTAAAAATCCACCTCGTCAAATTGAATTTGCCAAATTATATTTAACCAATGTAGTTACAGGAAAGAGATATATAAAAAAACTTGTAGAAGATAAAATAGTTGATGGCTGGGATGATCCAAGACTTGTTACAATTGCAGCTCTAAGAAGAAGAGGATATACTAAAGAAGCAATAAAAATGTTTGTTGAACTTGCAGGAGTTTCTAAGGCAAATTCATCTTGTGATCTTGCAATGCTTGAGTATTGTATAAGAGAAGATCTTAAATTAAAAGTTCCAAGAATAATGGCAATTATTGACCCTATAGAACTAGAAATTGAAAATTATGATGGCAGTATAGAAGAACTTGAAATAGATAATAATATGGAAAATAAAGAACTTGGGAAGCGTAAAATTAAATTTGGTAAGAATTTATATATTGAACGTGACGATTTTATGATAGACCCTCCTAAAAAATATTTTAGATTATTTGTTGGCAATGAAGTACGTCTCATGGGTGCATATATAATAAAAGCAACTAGGTATGATACTGATGCAAATGGTAATGTAACTAAAGTATATGCTACTTATGATAAAGAAACAAAATCTGGTAGCAGTGGAAGTGATAGAAAAGTAAAAGGAACAATACATTTTGTTGAAAAGTCATCTGCCATCCCTGTGGCTATAAGATTATATGAAAACTTAGTTGATGAAGAAAAAGGTAAATTAAACGAAGACGGAACTTTAAATTTAAATCCAAATTCATTAACAATTAAAAATGGATTCCTTGAGTCATGTATGAACACTGCAAAAAATGGTCAAAGTTTCCAATTTGTTAGAAGTGGTTATTTTACTGTTGATACTAAAGATAGCACAGATAAAAATTTAGTTATTAACAGAATAGTATCACTAAAATCATCTTTTAGTTTAGATAAGAAGTAGGTATTTATGAAAAAGTTATATTTATTATTAATTATTGTTACATTAATTATTTCTTCATGTGGAAGTAAGGGCTCTAAAAAGCAAGTCCGTAGCAATATAAACAGACAGTCTTTTATGTCTAACGGCGAGAAGATTGAATATATTCTATCTGAAGATTCAACACTTAATTTTTTATCAGACGCAGTAACTAATGAATGTGTTAAATATTATGGCAAATGTGAATTTAATATTTCAACACTTAGAATTATTAATGTAGATGTAAATGATAATAAAGCTAAAGTATATATGCAATTTTTATTTTCTGGCTATAATACAAAAGATGATTTTTTCTTAAGACAAGCATCAAGTGAATGCCAAGTCGCAGTAATTGAAGCAGATATAATAGATAATGGAGACGAAACTTTAACTCTTACAAATCCTAAAACTATTGCAATTAGTAAGAATGATAATGAATATCATGGAATAGTTAAAGATGAATTTCCACAAAAAAAACAAGTTGACGCTCTTAAAGATATAAAAGAAACATTAAGTGATTTAATGACAAGCCAGGCATCTAGTGTTGAAGATTATTTATCATCAATAAATAAAGTTGGCATGCCATATGGAGATTATGAAACATACTATGCAAGAAGAAAGAAATAAATGTTGCAAAAATAAATAAATATGTTAAAATACATAGGTCCATAGGGGAATAGTTCAACGGCAGAGCAACGGTCTCCAAAACCGTTAATGGGGGTTCGAATCCCTCTTCCCCTGTTT
>CAMJPD010000043.1 GCA_946407765.1 uncultured Lachnospiraceae bacterium | reverse complement strand
TTATCTAAATTAATTGAATAAAAATATTCAAGGTCAACTTCTGGAGGGATTAAAACTATCTCGTCACTTAAGTTATAACCTAATAAATTTTTAAGTTGATTCAGTACATTTTGCTTATTAGTTAACAAAACTTCCTTAGAGCTCTTAGCAGATTCATATTCTACTTTGGCAAGTTCTACCTCAAGTTCAGTCGACAATCCATTTTTAACATTTTTCTTTAATAAATTATATATTTTTAAATATAAATCTTCTTGTTTCTGAGATAACTTAGCATATTCTTCTAACTGTAGATATCCAAGATATGCACTCTCTAATGACTTTGTTAACATAAATTTTGCATGACGTACATTTAAATTATCTGATACATTATTAGAAAAATTCACAGCTCTTGCTAGTCCTGCTCTTGCTTTATTAACACTTCTAAGTGATGCTCTATATCCATCTACTACTGCACTTGGTACTTTATTTTTAACCATCTCATTAATTGCATCTCTTAACTCATTAGCACTTTCATCCATCTTCCTTGCAGAATCTTCTGATGCGCCAGCTCCAAATATTGATGCATCTACTGCAATACTTGCTGTATCTAATATATTTAAGTATGTAGGTGAATAATATTCTATTCTGTTTTGTATTTCATCAAATTTTATAATATTATCTTGCAATGCTTCAAATTCTTCTTCTGTAAGACCTTTTGGAATAAGATTTGGCCCAAGTTTTGGATTTTGAAAACTTGTAGCATATAACAAAGATGATTGATTAAATATAAATACAAGTACAAAAATAAATAGAATTATTCTATCAATAATAAATATTTTATTTTTATTATTATAAAAAATCATATTAGCTAGCACTTGCACTTGCAAGTCCATCTACTGCAGCAAGATAAGTATAATAAATAATAGCAAAATCGTAGTATGCAACTTGAGCTTCCTTTTGAGCAACTTGTTTTTTAAACTCTGCAGTTTTATATTCTCTCTTGCTTACAGAGCCATGTTTATACTGACTTGATATCTTAGAAAAATCATCATTTTGAGCTATGCTTTTTTGTTGTTTTAGCATCAATGAGTTCATTGAATCCTGTACAGTTCTAAATTTTGTTTCAATGTCTGAATTAATAAAGGTAGTAGCATCATTTACAAGAAGCTCATATTTTGACTTAACTGCATTAGTTTGAGAATTATTTAAATTTCTCTGATAAATTTTATATTGCAAGTTATTTTCTACAGCACTTTGTTTATCAATTTCAGGATTTGTTAAAGTTATAATATTAAAATCGAGTAAAGGAAATAAACCTATAACTACATCTGGATTCTTATAATCCTTTCCAACTGAAATTAATAGATTTTGTTTCGTCTGATTGAGAGTACTCAGAGCAAGTATAGTATTAGATTGCTTTGTCAGATAATCTACTTTGGCATTGAGAGCATCAACCTTAGTTATGCTACCAAGAGAATACTTATTTTCTGCACTTTTTAATTCTCTACTTGCTTCTTCTTCTGTAAGTACCGCAATCTCATGAAGGAGCTGATTTTTATAATAATTAATAAAACTTATCTTAGTATTTAAAATCGTTCTTTTTTCAAGTTGTATACATGAATAATATTGCGTAAGTGAGTCAGATACATTGTTATCTGCATTGATTTGCATTGCATAACTTTGTGCCTGAAACATTGCTTCTTGAGCATCACTTGCAGCATCATTCGCAAGAGAGTCAAACCTTTCTGCCATATCAAGGTAGTGCTCATTTATATCAGTATTGTTTTTATTAGTCTGATAATTATTCCAGGCATTTCTAACTTCTGGATTATAGTCCCTAATTATTTTATCAATTTCATCCCATTCAATTAAATTATCAGATAATTTAATTTTTTCTTCTTCATCTCTGAGCTGAAACATAGGATGAACCCCTCCATTTTCAGGGAGGGCAAATTCAGAATTATCAGCATAAGAAATTAATACCTGACTAATTGACAAAGTAAGTACAATTAATATTAATATTAAATTTTTAAATAATCTAGACACAATTATTCTCCATTAGAATATCTTAAATTATCTAATCTTGTATATTCATCATCAATTTGTTTTGCAATTCTTGGAGCACTTTGTCTCATTTCATCAAACGAACTGCCATCAGTATACATAAGTCTATAAAATCCTGGAAGAACAAAAAGTG
Source organism: uncultured Lachnospiraceae bacterium (assembly GCA_946407765.1). GTDB lineage: Bacteria > Bacillota > Clostridia > Lachnospirales > Lachnospiraceae > UBA3633. The sequence goes on along the minus strand of CAMJPD010000043.1, from coordinate 6,362 downwards.
CCATGAGAGTAGAAATTGTAAGGCCACCAATATCAACAAGACCAAGCGGTTTCATTATTTCTCCATTTTTTCCATATGCAAGAGCCATAGGAACCATGGCAATAATTGTAGTAAGTGTAGTCATAAGAATAGGTCTAAGTCTTGTACTTCCTGCTTTAATAAGAGCTTCGTCAAGTGACATATCAAGTTTATATTGATTAACGGTATCAATATATAAGATACCATTGTTAACAACTGTACCAACAAGCATTAAGAAACCAAGAAGTGCTACCATTGAAAGTTTAGAATTCGTAAGCCATAAAATTGTGAATGATCCAATAAATGACATAGGAATCGTTGTCATAACCATGAATGAAAATTTTGCACTTTCAAATTGTAGAGCCATAACAATAAATACTAAGAATATTGCAATAGCAATTGCAGAGTATAATTTTCCGAATTCTTCTGCCATCATTGTATCCATATTACTTCTTGCAAGAGAAATATCACTATTCAAATACTTTGGTACTACTTCTTTCATAATTCTATTTTTAGTATTTAAATTAGCAAGGTCAGAATATCTCGCTCTAATAGTTGCTCGATATTCTTTATCAACTTTAGTAATTGATGCAGGAGAATCTTCATAACTAATTTCTGCAATATCTTTAAGACGAACTTTACTTCCTGCAGCATTTTTGAGAGTTAGATTTTCTATATTAACTATAGTTCCATATTCATCTTTTGGATATTGAATTTTAACTTCTAAATCTTGACCGTTTACAGTAATATCTTCTCTTGCATTAGATACTCCTGATAGAGCATTGTAAATTTCAGCACCAACAAGCTTAGGTGTAAAGCCTTCTGCAGCTGCAAGAATAGAATCAACTTTAACTTTAATAAGTGGAGCAAAGTTTTCTATGCTTGAATGTACACCTGTCAGCTCCTTATCTTTAAGCAATTCATTAGTTAGATTATCTGATGCATTTTTTAATTTATCGTAATCTGTTGCAGCAAATATAATCTGCAATTCCCCACTATTTCCTGCCTGCATATTTTGTGACATAGTCGTGTTATATGATTCAATAGTTAAATTACAGTCAGTAATTGATGACATTTCTTTTTTCCATTTCTTAATTATTTCTTCAGTGCTAAGCTTTCTGCCATCCTTAAGAAAGGCAAGTAATGTATTAGATGAATTGCTTGTGCTCATAGAATAATTTGATGCAGATGAACTTGACAGTATATATTCACTAACATTTTCATCATTCTTAACAAAATCTTCTATTTGCTTATAAATTAAATCATTATATTCTTCTCTTTGTGATGGCTTAGTTGTAATATCAATCTTAATCTTACCTTCATCAACATCTGCCATAAGTTCACTTCCTAAAGTACTTGCAAGGAATATACTTCCTAAAAACATCAAGATTATTGAAAATATTACTATTCCTTTATGCTTGATAAACCAAGGGACATATTTTTCATATCCACTTTTAAGAGCTTCAAGCATATTTCCAGCAGGGCTAAAACGTGATTCTTTAGGTCTGAATAAACAATAACAGAATGGAACTATTGTCAGTGCAGATAAGAATGATGCCATCATACAATAGATAATTGTAAATCCTATAGGTCTAAAAAATTGTGCTGCAAGTCCTGACATCATTCCAAGAGGTGCAAAAACTACGCAAGTTGTAATTGTAGATCCAAATATTGATTCACCTACTGTATCTGATCCAAGGAGGGCGGCTTTAATATAAGATTTTAATGAGTAATCCTCCTCGTTCTCACTTATTCTAAAACAAGATTCTAGGACAACTATGGAGTTATCAACCATCATACCTACACCCATTACAAGCCCTGATAATGTAAGAACGTTGAATGTGAAATCAGATAGCTTCATAAGAATAATTGCTGTAAGTAGTGAAATAGGAATAGATGTTCCAACAATTAGAGATGCTTTTATATTTCCAAAGAACAAATAAATTATTAGCATTGATAAGAAAATTGCAATAATAAGCGTTTGAATAACACTATTTAATGAGTTAAGGATGTTATTCTTCTTATCTTCTACTACTTTAAAAGATACATTTGGATCATCTCTCTTGATGCTTTCCAATACTTTTGTAACATCATCTGACATTTTAACTGCATCAGATGATTGAGTTTTAATAATTCCAATGATATATGCATTATTTCCGTTATATCTACTAATTGCGGCATTGTCATCCTTAGTAGTATAAATATTGGCAATATCTTCAAGATATATAGTATTTTTATTACCAGTAATTATAGGAATAGTTTTGAGACTTTCAACAGTTCCATACTTTACTTCAGCAGATACCGACAATTCTTGAGATCCAAGTTTTACAGTCCCTGCTGGTATAGTAAAATCAGATGCTGCAATTATCTGCGCAACAGAACTTATTGTAAGATTATATTTTTCCATCTCAGATGGAATTAATTCTATGCGGACATAATTTCCTGTTCCGCCCATTATGTTTACACTTGATACAGAAGAAAGCCTTTCTATCTTAGGCTGAATAGTATTTTGAATATAATTATAGATATCATCAGTATCTGTTTTATCAACAATTATTCTCATTGATGGGACTTCATTTACATCCATTTCCATAATTGAAGGTGCATCAGAAATTCCATCTGGTAGATCATTTACGATAGAATCAATTTTCTTTTTAAGGTCACTATATGCTTGATCCTTATTTACACTGTATTCATATTGTGCAACAACTACACCAAAATTTTCTCTTGATACAGAATCAACTTCCTTAACACCATTAAGATTCATAACTTCTTTCTCGATTGGCTTAACAACAAGTTTATCTATATCTTCAGGAGCGGCTCCAGGGTAGATAGTAACCACTGCATACATAGGCATAGTTATAGATGGAGTAACTTCAAGCTTGGCATTAAGTAAAGACATGATACCAAAAAATATTAAAGATAAAACCGCAAGTGTTACAGTAATAGGTTTTCTAAGGACAAATCTTGTTAAAATCTTCATTATTTAGCCTCTACCTTTTCTACAGTCGCACCATCATATAAGTCATTATTCCATGTAGAAATAATATTAGTATTCATATTTACTCCTGATGTGATTTCAGCCATCTCATCATTCTCAACACCAAGTGTTACAAATGTTCTTATAGATTTATTATCACTTGATAAAGTATATATATAAGGTTTGTTATTATAATAGCTTATTATCTTTCTTGGAATTTTAAGAGCATTGTATTTTCTTTCAATTACTATATATACCTTACAAGTTGTTCCTTGAGGAAATCTTGTTTTCATATTATTGACATTGGCAGAAATTGGGAAAAGACCCGTCTGGCTACTTACAAGTTCTGATACTTCAGTTATTTCTCCTTCATATTTCTCGCCATTTTTTTCTATTGTTATCTTATTACCTGATTTGATTCCTTTTAATATTCTTTCAGTAACTCCAAACTCAACCTTTTGCGAACCTGAGCCAGTTACATAACAAAGGACAGTTCCAGCATTAACCAATGTATCTTTAGTCATCTTAGTATTTTCAATAGTGCCATCACCAGGCGCAACTATACTTGCAAATTCTACTTGAGTATCGTATTTTAATTTTGCTCCATCATATTCGGCCTTTGCTTGTTCATAATTTTGTGTTGAAACATCACCTGTCTTATATAATTTCTTTATACGATTAAATGCTTTTTCTGTAGCATCAAGAGAAATTTTAGCAGCATCAATTTGTTTTGAATTATCTATATCACAAATTTTATCTCCCTTTTTAACGACATCTCCATTGGCGACATAAATTTTAAGTATTTCACCAGAAACTTTTGGAACTACATAAAATGTATCACTTGGCATAATAGATCCAATAACGGAAACTTCCTTTTCTATCACACCTCGCTCTGGTTTAATGACTTCAACTTGTGGGAAAGATGTAGTTTCAATTTCATTTTTTGTAAAAAATAATCTTTTTACAAGAAGAAAACCTAGTAATATAACAAAAAATAATGTAATTAATTTTACTATGCGGCCACCTTTTTTTCTATTTTTAACATTTTCATTATTTTCTATATTGTTCATATTGTTATATTCCATATTGTTTTTCTCTCCTATTAATAGTTATGTTACTTAGCATTCCGATATATGTATTTATATAAGTATCTTGATGGTCACCATGTAATTTATCAATCAAGAAACTAGACAAAATTGTAAGTATCACATTTAAATTTAATATTTGGATTTCTAGTAAACTATATTTTGCCTTGCCATATTTTGCGTTATCAAAGCACCAATTAGAAAATTCTATAAATGTTGAATAGTATTCTTTCTTTTCAAGAGACTTTGACAGAGTATCAAGAATTAATCTTTTCCTTTTAATATTTTCTATCCTTTTATTATTGGCTGCAAGAAAATCGCTTTTTTGTAATTTATAAAATTTCTTAACACCAGCCCAATAATCATACGACTCCTCTTCTATACAAGAATGAAATGTAGAAAGATATTCATTAGATAATATTTTGATTAAATATTCTGTGGCATCTTCTACATCATCAAAATATGTATAAAAACTTCCTCTAGATATACCTGCTTCTCTAACAATATCAGAAACTGTTATTGCATTTAAATTTTGATTGGATAATACCTTATCTAACGCCTTTACTATCTTTTTTTTCTTTGTAGTATTTAATTTTTCAAATCTTAATGTTGGCATATTACTCCTTAAGTGACACAAATGTCACCTTAGATATTATATTAAAAAGTGACACTTGTGTCAACTATTTTTTTATTTAAAAATATAGTATTTATGTGAGATCTTTAAAATTGATACTTATTTTAAGAAAGTCCTCATGTAATGCCCCTGATAAATTAAATGAGTATAGTTTACTAATTGGCATGGCATATATATAATTTATTAATTTATTTAAATTTTGTTTATTAACTGGATTAAGGCTCAATTTACTAGAAATAACATCCGGATCTTCTCCTATGCCAGATATTTGAGCAAGCTTAACTTCAAATATTTTAGATACTACCTCATCATTAATATTAGGATTTAACAAACCATTAAGTGAATAACAAAGTAAGTTAAGTTCATCAGTACAGTCCATATTTTCATATGTAAATGATTTAATTAGTTTAACAAAATTACTTGCAGTCAGAACCTTGTCATAATCCATAATTAGATCATCATAATAATTTTCAATATCAGCAGAAACTAAGGAGTAATTATCTTTAGATTTTGTAATTTCGAATTTACCTGCACAAAATAATCTAGTTTTAGCTATATTAGATGATTTTGGAGATCTTGCTGAGAACGCAAATACTTTAATACGTCCTAGTTTATCGGATAAAATCTCAATTACTTTATCCAATTCTTTTATATCCTGAGTTCCAATGATTATTCCATTAATGCTTATTATTTCATTCTTTAATATAGCCATAATTTTTAATATAATTTTCGTTATCGTACCAATTGTTCTTAACCTTGACAAATAATTTTAAGTTTACTTTCTTGTCAAGTAATTTTTCAATTTCTTTTCTAGAATTTATACCTATTTCTTTAATCATATTCCCGCCAGAACCTATGATAATTCCCTTGTGGTTATCTTTATCACATATAATTTCTGCATCTATATGACATATATTATCTAAATCTTTTATATCCTCAACATTCACTGTTACATAATGTGGTATTTCTTTGTTAAGTTTAATAAGTAATTGTTTTCTTATAAAATCAGATATTATTTTCTTTATAGGAAGGTCGGTGATATCATCATCTAAATAATATTTCGGACCATCTTTAAGAATTCCAAATAAAGTATCAATTAAGTCCGAAATTCCTTCACCATTTAATGCAGATATTGGAATTATTTCATCAAAATTATCTATAGATTTAAAATCATTAATTTTTGTAAGTATTTCATCTCTATTGTTTAATTTATCAACTTTATTAAGGAGTAAGATTTTAGGGCATTTTAGTTTTTTTATTAATGATAATAAATTATTATGTGTTTTAGATTCAAAATACTTTTCATCATTGTTATTATTAATTTTAAAATTAACATCTTCGATCAAAATAACTGCATCAATATCAACGAATGCATTCTTAATCTCTGTTAGCATATACTCCTCAAGCTTAGTTTTTACATTAAGCATTCCAGGAGTATCTATGAATATAATCTGCCCTCTATCATCATTATATATTGCTTTTTGTCTATTCCTTGTTGTTTCTGGTTTATTGCTTGTAATAAAAATATCTTCACCAATAATATTATTTAGTAAAGTACTTTTACCCACATTCGGCAATCCACATACACATACAAAACCAGACTTAGACATTTATCTTACGCACCTCATCATATAGTCTACAATTT
>CAMJPD010000042.1 GCA_946407765.1 uncultured Lachnospiraceae bacterium | reverse complement strand
ATAATGAGCCATATTTTTGACAACAATAGGAACTAAATCAGATAAAGAATTATTTTTTATTTCAAATGAACTCGCATACCTACTTGCACGTCTAACAAGCCTTTTAAGAACATATCCTCTTCCATCATTTTTTGGAAGGATACCATCTGATATCATAAACGTACATGATTTAATGTGGTCAGCAATTATTCTAAGAGACACATCCTTTACATATTCTGCACCATACTCACATGAAGCAAGTTTACATACATCATCCATTAATTTTTTATTAGTATCAACAACAAATATAGAATCAACATCTTGACAAGCAACTGCAAGACGTTCAAGTCCCATACCCGTATCTATATTCTTATTAGCAAGTTCTGTATAATGTCCATTTCCATCACTGTCAAATTGAGTAAAAACATTATTCCATATTTCCATATATCTGTCGCAGTCGCACCCAACTGTGCAGCTTTCCTTTCCACAACCATATTTTTCACCACGATCATAGTATATTTCAGAGCAAGGACCACAAGGTCCACTACCATGCTCCCAAAAATTATCTTCTTTACCAAATTTAAATATTCTATCTTTACTTATGCCAATCATATTGTGCCATAGGTCATATGCTTCATCATCATCAATATAAACAGAAGGATAGAGCCTATCTTTATCAAGTCCTATTACTTCAGTTAGAAATTCCCAAGACCAGGAAATAGCTTCTTTCTTAAAATAATCGGCAAATGAAAAATTACCAAGCATTTCAAAAAATGTTCCATGTCTTGCTGTCTTACCAATATTATCTATATCACCTGTTCGTATACACTTCTGACATGTAGTTACTCTATCACAAGGAGGAGTTACTTGACGAGTAAAATATGGCTTAAGAGGAGCCATACCAGAATTTATTAGAAGCAAGCTATTATCATTTTGAGGAATAAGTGATGCGCTTGGAAGTCTTAAGTGACCCTTACTTTCAAAAAATGAAAGAAAAGTTTCTCTAAGTGCATTGACGCCGTACTTATCAAGATTATTATTTGTCATTCTTTTCAAGATCCTTTTTCTTTCTATATGCAATACCAAGTTTTATTCCAAGGAATGCAATACATCCAAAAAATATCACTTTTATTACTAATCCACCAAAGGCCTGTAATATTGCCATAGTAAACCTCCAAAAATTTCTAAAATTTATATTATCATAGAATATATTAATTATCAATAAATCCTTCATATTTGCTTATAAAATCTAGAGATTTTTCCTTAGTCTGTATTGATAAATTTTTATAATACTCTACGAGTCTTAATTTAGTATCACTAACTTTATCTGCTTCTTCACTTGCAATATTAATCCTATCAATTTTAAAATTATACAGCAGTACTTCAATTGATTTTCTTTCATTATCATTTGTCATATTTTTTTTAATTTCATTACATACAAGCGTAAGCCTACTATCATATGCCTCAAATACTCTTTTATAATATGAAAGTTTTGCATCATCATCAAAATTCATTGATTGATAATCATTTCTTATTACCTGCTCAAGGTTATCTATGTCATTAATAAAAAAGTCTTTAGTCAGATTTTGATTTGGACTAGTAATTGAGTGCATTTCTTCATTAAGATGAAGCCCTCTTAAATCAATACTATTATTTAATTCTTGATTATCAATAATTTGTTTTGTAATAATAAAATTTAATACAGTAATACATATTAGAACAATTAAAATTTTAATGATTATATTTTTATACTTACTTATCTTCACTACTTGTCATTCCTTCGTCTTTAAGTAGTATTTGTTGATTAGCAGCCTGATTAGCAAGTTTATCGCACCTTTCATTTTTTTCATTATCATTATGGCCCTTGACCCATATGAATTTAACTTTATGTTTTTTCTTAACATCAAGAAGTCTCTTCCATAAGTCGACATTCTTTACAGGTCCTGTCTTTGGCCTATTCCAATCATTTTTAACCCATGAATTTATCCACTTTTGATTAAAAGCATCAACAAGATATTTTGAATCAGAATACAAATCTACTTCACATGGTCTCTTAAGAGCTTCAAGACCAATTATTGCAGCAAGAAGTTCCATTCTATTATTAGTAGTATTTTCATAGCCTGCTGAAATTTCTTTCTCATATATATCGCCACTTTCTTTTTGATAGCTTAATATAACTCCATATCCACCCTTACCTGGATTTCCATGAGAGCAACCATCAGTATAAATTTCTACTTTACTTAAATTTTCCATATTAGTTTTTATTATATTCTGCGTTAAGCATTATATATGACATTATAGCAAGACCTGCAGTCTCAGTTCTAAGTATTCTTCTTCCAAGTGATAATAATTTTATATTATTATCAGTAACTAGCTTTATTTCTTTATCTGAGAACCCACCTTCTGGTCCTACAACTATATTAACATTATTATCAATATTTTTTAATATATCAAGATTTTTTATAGTTTCAGATTTAGAATTTTCATATAGTACAAAAGAATTTTTATCATCCTTTATTTGGTTAATCATTTCATCAAATGATATTGGTGATTTAACTATAGGAATGACTCCTCTTTTTGACTGAGTTGCTGCAGAAAGTGAGATTTTACTCCATCTATCTACTTTACTTTGTATTTTTTTATCATCTACTTTTACTACACAAGTTTGCATCTTAACAGGAATTATTGTATCCACTCCGAGTTCAACTGCCTTTTCAATTATATATTCTAATTTATCAAATTTAGGAAGTCCCTGATATAAAACAATTTTTATATCAAGTTCGTTCTTAGGACATTCTTCTGTTATATTTAATTTTATATCATCATTTGTAATTTTAGATACTTCAGATATATAATCATTAGATAATTTATTATTATTAATTGAAATTAGAACTTTTTCATTAATTTTAATTCTCAATGCATTTCTTAAATGATTATAATTTAAAAAATCATCTTTATGATTTATCAAGATAGATTTATCAATTATTTGGTTTTCATTTATAAATATATGATGCATTATAAATTTCTAAGTCCTTTAGGATAATGATTTTTAATTACAATTTTTTCATCTGAAATTATAGCCTTCCCAAATCCAAGAGCAATATTATTATAACATAACAATATATAACCTTTATTTATATTTTGACTAAATTCTAAATCTGTATCTTTAATTGTAATTTCAAGTCCCTTTAAATAGTCCATGGCAAGTTCTTTATTAGAACTTAAATTCAATTTATTTTTATAATTATCTATATCAATATAATGTGATAGTGCATGAGATGGAACAAAATCTTTTTTTACAATACTTCCAAGGAATATTCCATTCTTATATATTATAGAATTAATTAAATCATTAATATTTTTATTAATTAAATATAAATTTTCACCAATTGATTTAAGGAGCATATTGTCACTTAAAAGCGATTTGTATAAATACTCTTCTTCAAATTCAGTATATAATTTTTTATAACTAGCCTGTATACTGTTTTTTTCTTGTTTAAATTTAGCTATATAATTTTGTTCATCTGTATTTTTTATCTTTTTAAAACTTACTATATATTGTCCTTCTCCATCTTTTGATGTATATATTTTTTCTTCATTAATAAGCTCAAAATTTCCAAGACTCAATATATATTCTTTAATTTCTTCATCTTCTTTAATTTCAAATGTACAAGTACTGTAAACCATAATTCCGCCTAGTTTTAAACACTGGATGGCATCATTTATAATATCCTTTTGTCTTATGGAGCAATAATTTACATTATCAATAGACCATTCGGCAATTGCAACTTCACTTTTTCTAAACATCCCCTCACCAGAGCAAGGAGCATCTACAATTACTTTATCAAAAAAATTTTTATATGAACTTGCAACATCTTTAGGATCTAAATTTAGTAGGACGACATTTGAACTTGATATTCTTTCTATATTACTTGATAAGATTTTACATCTACTTAATATTATTTCATTAGAAAATAATACGCCACCACTATTTTCATCAAGATACATAAGAGCTTGAATTGATTTTCCGCCTGGTGCTGAACATAAGTCTAAAACCTTATCATCTTTTTTAATATCTAATTTAGGGATGACTTTCATAGCAGATGGCTCACTTACATAAAAACAGCCTGCATGATGGTAAATATTTTTACCAATTTTTTCATTTTTTAATACATAATCTAAATTACATATTTTATATGTATATTCATCTAGCTTTTTAAGATCTAATAATTTGGTTAATTCATCTAAGATTTTATTATTTATTTTGTTTTTATTAATTATAATTCCTGATGTAGGATTATCATCAAAATTATCAAGAAAGTGTTCAAGCTCAGCATCAGTTAGAACACCTTTTATATTTTCAATAAAAGCTTTAGGGAGTTTGTCTTTTATAGATTCTATTTTGGACATATTATTTATTTACAGCTTCGTATGTTCCGTCGTCTTTTTCTCTAACTACTATAGTATTATCATCAAATGATTCAATTTCATCTATACTTTGTACATATTTAACTTGGTTAACTTTATCAGTTTTATTTTTAGTAAATGGTCTAAGTAGCCATGAGGCATAAAAATCAGACATGATAAATTTTCCATCAAGAATATATATCTTCATATTAGTAGGATCAATTTCATTATGTCTTAATACAGTTTCATCTATAAGAGAATTTATTTTAAGTTGGTCTTTTATACAATAGATATCTTTATATCCTTTTCTATATGCCATATCGGTAAAAAATCTTGATACAAACCATATAAGAAAAATTATAAACATTATTACTTTTACTATTTTCTTATCTGCAAGTCTTGATATTTCTGAAATTTTAAATACTGCAAATAATATGAATCCTGCCATTGATACATAAACCCACCTGAGTTCTAATCTTATTGTTGGAGATGATGCAATAATATTCATTGCAATAAAAGTTAGCAAGACAAAATCCATTCCTATTCTTGGAGATGGCTTATCTATATCTTCTATTGAAGTTTTAAATCCCCTACTTAATGAAATCATGATATATAATACTTCAATTAGAATAATCATTCCTAAATTAATATATACAAAAGACTTTCCTATACTATCTAGTTCGTTAAATCTAAGTCCGCATAGATAATCTTCACCATAAGTAAAACCAAATATATGGAGTACTTGCATGAAAGCAAGTTTTACTGCCTCTGCAATCTTAAAAGTTTCAGTAACTTGAGTCCCGCCTGTCCCAGATGGAATTAGATTACCTGTAAAAAATGATCTAAATACCAATATAGCACATAGAACTAATAAAATAATTATTGTTTTTATAAACTTAGTAGATATCCTAACTCTATTTTTAAAAAATAATGCAACAAGAAATACAAGTAGAAGTCCTATAAACCTCTCATGTGTAAATGAAGCAAGTACATATACAATTAATATTAGTGTAAAATATAAATTGGATTTTTCTTTAATATCACAATTAAGATACTTAACAGTAAGATACAAAAATAATAAGGCAAATATCATACATAAATTCTCAAGTATGCCCATTACCTGACCTATATGATAATAAGAAAAATGAGAAACAAGATATAAAACTCCAGAAAGTGCTGCAATAAAAAAATTATTATATAATTTCTTAGCAAAATAATAAATGAATAATGCAATCAATGAATTAGTTATTACATTTACATAAAAATATACTATAGGTTTATTTCCAACAAGAAGAGATTCTATATAACAAAATATCCAATATACTGGTCTATATCTCTCAGTTATTCCTTCAGTACAGAATTTAACTATATTAGGAGACTCAGCGTACCAAGACCACATATAAAGATCATCCATATATAATGCTTTTATAGGTATGGCTCTATTAATAAAAAAGGCAAATAGCGTAAATAATATAAAAGATACAAAAAGTAATGCTGCATCAAGTTCTCTTATTTTATTATCTAAAAAATTAAGTTTAGAATTAAGTATATCTTTTTTTGTTCTAAAAAAAGCGCCTTTCACAACTTACTCCTTAAAAAATTTATCTTCCAATTCCAAACATAGTGCATGATATATAGGTAAATGCAATTCTTGGATTTTATATGTTTCATCTTCTGGAACAATAATAGAAACGTCGGCAATATTTTTAATATTACCGCCACTTGCACCTGTTAAAGCAATAACTTTCATATTTTTATCTTTAGCTACTTTAGATGCAGCAATTACATTTTTTGAATTTCCTGATGTTGTTATTCCAAGAAGGACATCCCCCTTCCTTCCATAATTTAGAACTTGATTGGCAAAAGAATTTTCAAAATTTACATCATTAGCAAATGCATAAGATAATGCCGTATGAGCACATAAATTTATTGCCATAAGTCCATCTTGCAAATTATCAACAGAATATTTTTCTTTTGGAGTTCTTTTTTTACAAAAACCCTTCATAAGCTCGCCTACTATATGGTCACAATCACTACTTGAACCCCCATTACCACAAAGTAACAGCTTCTTATCTTCATTAAAACAATCAACTAATATATTGTAAGCATTAAGAATACTTTCTTTACTACTTTCTAATTTAGGATATCTACTTATTAATTCATCAATATACTTTCCCATAATATCTCCATTATAGCTCTTCATCTAAAACAAAATCTATTTCTCTAAATGTTTCATTAATTGCTATAAGTCTTACTTTTACACGTTCTCCTATTTTATATTCATATCCACTTTCATTATTAACTGCAGTAAAATTTTTTTCGTCAAAATACATAAAATTATTACAGTTCTTAAATGAAACTAATCCTTCAATAGAATTTTCAAGTGCAACATAAAATCCATAGTTTGCTATTGAAACAATATATCCGTCAAATACTTCTCCAATATATGGTCTTAAGTATTCGCACTCCTTCAAAGCTACTAAATCTCTTTCTGCAGATATTGCCTTTCTTTCTGACTGCGATATATCAACAGCAATTTGATCTAATATATTTTCATAATGGACAAATCTATTATTATCATATACACCATGCAATACTTCTTTTATGATTCTATGAACAATTAAGTCATTATATCTTCTAATTGGTGAAGTAAAGTGGGTATAAAATTTGAATGCAAGCCCGAAATGTCCAAGTGGAGCTGTAGTATATCTTGCCTGTTTCATACTTCTCAATATAAGTCTTGAAATCATCTGTTCATGGTCAGTTCCTTTTATTATATTAAGTAAGTTTTGTACATTTTTGGATTTTAAATTTCTATAATTGCTATTTGTATTGTAGCACAGGTTTTGCATAAATAAAAGAATATCTTTCATCTTATCATCATCAGGAGATTCATGAGTTCTATATAAGAAAGGTATTTGCCTATTATAAAAATCTTCTGCAACAGTTCTATTGGCTGCTAGCATAAATTCTTCTATCAAATCATTAGACTCAAGACGTTTTACTTCTTGTATATCTATAGGATTTAAATTTTCATCTACAATAACCTTGGTCTCTCTTAAATTAAAATCTATAGATCCTATATTAATTCTATTTTCTTTAAGAACTCTTGATAGAGTTCTCATATCAATTAATATATCTTTATATATTTTATAATCTTCATACTCATCAAAATTATCATCAAATACAGCTTGGACACCATTATATGACATTCTCTTATCTACATTAATTACACTTTCATATATATTATGGTTTACAGTCCTTCCCTGACTATCATATTCAATTTCACAAGTAAGAGTAAATCTATCTTCTAATTGATTTAGTGAACATGCTCCATTAGATAATGAAAATGGAAGCATAGGAACAACTCTATCAAGTAAATATACACTGTTTCCTCTTTTAAGTGCTTCATCATCTAATATAGACCCTTCTTTTATATAATGAGCTACATCTGCAATATGCACATATAATTTTTTATTTCCATTTTCTAATTTCTCAAGGCTAATTGCATCATCTAAATCTTTAGCACTTTCAGAATCAACTGTAAATGTTGTGAGTTTCCTTAAATCCTTTCTACCACCTAAATTTGTTCCATTTGGTTTTTCTTCATTTAATTTTTCTGCAAGATCTATTTCTTCTTTTGTAAAAGTATATGGTATACCAAAATTAGATAATATAGATTTAATTTGAGCATTAGGATCATTCTTATGACCAAAATCTTCCACTATGATTCCCTCAGGTGATAAATGTCTATTTTTAGGGAAATTTATAATTTTAACTAATACCTTGTGAGAATCAACTGCGTTCCTTGAGAACTTCTTATCAATATGAACATCAAAAAATATTTTCTTACTATCTGGGACTACAAAACATGTATCTTTAGTCTTTTGAACTATGCCAACTATTTTCTCTAGACTTCTTTCTAAAATTTTTACAACTTTTCCCTCTCCATTCTTACCATGTGATGGAAGTTTTGTAATTTTAACTAAAACTATATCATTATCTAGAATATAAAATTCACTTGATTTTGTTTCAATATATATTTCAAATTCATTAGAATCTTCATTTACTTCTACAAAACCAAATCTTTGATTTGCTGCTCTATATGTTCCCTTATATTCGCTTCCGATCTTCATAAAAATAAAAAAGCTATACCAGGTTCTGGCATAGCTAATAAAACATATTTAGATAATTATTACCACAAAATATTAAGTACGAATGTAATTATTAAAAATGATATAGCAAGAACTGTTGTAATTTTTTCAAGTCTTCCTTCCATACTACGTCCCTTAGCTTTGCTCCAGTAACTATCTGCCATACCAGATATAGAACCAAGACCTGCACTCTTACCTTCTTGAAGAAGTATTATTGCAGAAAGTGCAACACATACTATTATAAAAATTATTGTAACTACTGTCTTTAACATATTATCTCCTTAAACAACTTATGTATAATATCATATGAATTATTAATTTTCAATATTATCTAATGACAATTTGGTCTTTATTGCTATTTTTCTCATTATATCTGCAGCCTTTTTATTTCTATGAGCAATTTCATCAATAGCTTTTTCTATATTTTCATCAAGGGCTACATCTGGAAGCACTTCTTCAGTCTCAACCTTTTCTACCAATTCTTCATCTGTAGCACTGCCAATACTTGATTGAGATCTAATCCTATCTTCTATATCTTGCTTAATA
>CAMJPD010000041.1 GCA_946407765.1 uncultured Lachnospiraceae bacterium | reverse complement strand
TCAGCAATAGAATTTTTGTTTACTGAAGGCCCATCTTCCTTTATTAAGAAAGTAAAATCCAAAATGAAAGGAAGTGATGTTGAGTACGATTATGAGGAATGGTATAAGCTAACTAAAATCACACAAGAGGAACTTGACTCTCAGAGAAAATATATAAAAACTAATTATCAAAAAGATATAATTCCTTATTTTTCTGTAGTTGTTCCTGCATATAATACAAGTAAGGAATTTTTAGATAAACTTGTAAATTCATTCTTAGATCAAACTTTTTCTGATTTTGAATTAATAATTGCAGATGCAAGCGAAAACCCTCTAAAATTATCAACAAGTGATTCTAGGGTTAAGCTTGTAAAATTAGATAAGAATCTTGGTATAGCACAAAATACTAATGAGGCAATTAAAAACGCGATAGGAAAGTATATTGTTCTTGCTGATCATGATGATGAACTTGAGCTTTTTGCACTATATGAATTATATAAAGTATTTTCCACTAATCCTAAGGTCCAGATGGTATATTCAGATGAAGATAAGATAGATATGTCTTCAAAAGTTGTATTTGAGCCACATTTCAAGCCGGATTTTAATCTTGATTTACTCCTTAGTGTTAATTACTTCTGCCATCTTTTTGCAGCTAAAAAAGACTTTTTATACTCTATATGTGATAAGGAGTATGAATTTGAAAGAGCAGAATATGATGGTGCACAAGATTATGACTTGTTTTTAAGACTTACCAATAAGTTGATTAATGAATATTATGATACAAAGGCTGATGGCACTTTAGATAATTATTTATATGAGAGAATATATCATATAAGAAAAGTTCTATACCACTGGAGATGTCATAGAAATTCTACAGCCAAGGATCCAAAATCTAAGGAATATGCATTTAATAGTGGGGCAAGAGCATTAGAATATTTTTATAACAATACCAAATTAAATTTCTTAAAAGTTGAAAAGGTCGTTCGTGGAATAGACTATGGTTTTTATAGACCTGTTTTTGTAAAAGATAAAGAACCATTAATCTCAATTATAATACCAAATAAAGATCATATAGAAGATTTAGACAAGTGTGTTAAATCACTTTTTAAATCATCATATAAGAATTTAGAGATAATCGTAGTTGAAAATAATTCTACAGATGAAAAGACATTTGCCTATTATGAAAATAACAAGGATAAATTTAAAACTGTTTATTATAAAGGCTCATTCAATTTTTCTAAAATTAATAATTTTGCAGTAGGACATGCTAGAGGCGAATACTTATTCTTCTTAAATAATGATACAGAGATGATAGATCCAGATTCTATATTCAATTTATATGCATATGTAAGACGTGATGATGTGGGTATTGCTGGTTGTAAATTATTATATAGCGATGACACAATACAACATGCAGGTGTGGTGCTAGGATTTGGTGGTATAGCAGGGCATACTTTCATAGGAGTCTATGATAAAGATATTTCTTACATGCATAGAGCATCATGTATACAAGATATGACGGCAGTTACTGCAGCTGCAATGATGGTTAAAAGATCAGTATTTGAAAAGATAAATGGATTTGATGAAGAATTTGTAGTCGCTTTTAATGATATTGATCTATGTATGAGAGTAAGAAAACTTGGATACTTGGTAGTTTATAATCCTTATGCAAAATTTTATCATTATGAAAGCAAGTCTCGTGGACTGGAAGATACTAAAGAAAAAGTAGAAAGATTTAATAATGAGACTGCACTATTTAATTATATGTGGGAACAAGAGATGCAAGATGGTGATAGATATTACAATCCTAATCTAACACTTAGAAAATCTAATTTTGCATTGCGCGATTTACACTTTGAAGAAATCGGTGCGCCATATAAACTCCCAGATGAAATAATAGAAAAAGTTAGGAGACTTAAGGATGAAGGACATCCTAGTAATAATTCCTCAATTTAATAATTTAGATTTACTAAAATCTTGTCTTAATTCACTTGAGGCACAAGTCTATGCCAGGTATGATATTTTAGTTGTCGATAATAATTCTACTGATGGCACAAGAGATTATCTAAATTCCATAGATGTAGAAAAAATATTATTAGATGACAATATTGGATTTGCTGGAGCAGTAAATAAGGGACTAGAATATGCTCAAGATAAAAATTATCCTTATGCAATACTTCTTAATAATGATACAGAAGTTGATACAGATTTCATACAAGAACTTAAGAATAAGATTTCAAGTGATGATAAAATTTTTAGTGCTTCATCTTTCATGATTAGTATGAAGGATAAGTCTTTAGTTGATGATGCAGGAGACAGTTATACAATACTTGGATTTGCCTTCCAAAATAGCACAGGACAGAGAATAGATAATTATATCAAGAGAGAAAATATTTTTTCATCATGTGCAGGTGCTGCCATATATAATATGAAAATATTAAAGGAGGTAGGACTTTTTGATAAGATGCATTTTGCCTATCTGGAAGATATAGATCTTGGATACAGAGCTAAAATCAACGGTTATAAGAATGTATTTGCAGAAAATGCCATATGTTATCATGTAGGATCTGCAACTAGTGGTTCAAAATATAATAAGTTCAAAGTTAGATTATCAAGTAGGAACAATATATATTTAATCTATAAAAATATGCCACTTCTTCAAATCTTAATAAATTTGCCATTCTTAATATTGGGTACATTGGTAAAACAAGTGTATTTTATTAAAAAAGGTTTTGGTGGCGACTTCTTTTTTGGTATAATAGATGGTATAAAAGATTTGCCTAAATTGAACAAAGTAAAGTTTAAATTCGGCAACTTAATTAATTATGTGAAAATTGAAATTGAACTCATAGTTAATACTTTCTGCTATGTTATAGATTATATAAAAAGACATGTTTAAAAATAATCCACAATTAAATAAACTTATGATCATAGTTGACCTATTGATTGCTGGAGTTTCTTATTTTTT
The DNA here is from genome assembly GCA_946407765.1 of uncultured Lachnospiraceae bacterium. Lineage (GTDB taxonomy): Bacteria > Bacillota > Clostridia > Lachnospirales > Lachnospiraceae > UBA3633. Next base: position 6,220 of record CAMJPD010000041.1, on the reverse strand, counting down.
TGCTTGGTATTATGTAATAGTCTTAAGAGCCCATAGAAATCAGATAGGAACACTTCCTAATGAATATTATATGATTGGCGGTGTATGCCTTGTTCTATTTACAATATTCATGGCAGTGTTTTTTAATATTTATGGAGAATCTAGACAAACTAGTGGATTAAAGATTTTAACAGATCTTATAAAATTAAACATAATAGTATTCCTTGTTCCATCGGCTTTTTTATTTATATATAGAAAAAATCCTTATCTTTCAAACTTTTCAACTCTTATAATAATTGTATACTGTCTTACTAATCTAGTCATGCAGAGCATAATAAGAATTATACTTATAACTATAATTGTTTCTGCAAGGAAGAGAGGATTTAACCAAAGACATATACTTCTTATAGGTTATTCAGATGCAAGTTTTAAATTTATTGATAAGAGTATACGTAACCCAGGACTTGGATACCACCTATGTGGTATAGTTGCAGACAATGAAAAATTAGGCAATAGTTATAGAAATGTTTCAGTAATAGGAAATACTGATGATTTGCAATCTTTAATCGAAAAGAATGATTTTGATGAAATTGTTATAGCCTTAAAACTTAATGAGTATGATAAATTAGGTAAAGTTGTCTCAATATGTGAAAAGAGTGGAGTTCATACAAAGTTCATTCCTGACTATGGAACAATCATCCCAACAAAACCTCAGACAGAAGATTTGGATGGACTACCAGTAATTAATATAAGATATGTTCCGCTATCAAGTACCTTCAACCAATTCATCAAGAGAGTGATAGATATAATAGGAAGCCTTGTTGGAATTATATTGTTCAGTCCTGCAATGTTAATAATAGCAATTGCCATAAAGATCACCAATAAAGGTTCTGTTATATATACACAAGAAAGAGTAGGAAGACATGGTAAATTATTTACTATGTATAAGTTCCGCTCTATGTCTACAGAATATGCAGATAAAGAGCAGACAGGTTGGACTACTAAGGATGACCCACGTGTGACCAAGGTAGGCAAAGTCATCAGAAAAATCAGCTTTGATGAGCTTCCACAGTTTTTTAATGTTCTTATTGGTGATATGTCACTTGTAGGCCCACGTCCAGAAAGAGAAAATTTTGTAGAAGAATTCAAGGAAAGAATTCCTCGTTATATGATAAAGCATCTAGTAAAGCCAGGGATGACTGGTTGGGCTCAGATAAATGGATTAAGAGGTAACACACCTGTTGATAAAAGAATTAGATATGATCTTTGGTATATAGAGAATTGGACTTTAGGCCTTGATATAAAAATTATGTTTTTAACATTTTTCAAGGGCTTTATTGACGAAAATGCTTATTAAAGATATTATTTAGTATAAATGTCATTAGATAATTTTGATAAGAACAAAAATCTAGGTAATGTGCGTCCGCCAAGGAAGCTTGACGATAATTTTGATTTAGATAAATCTAAAATTGAAGTAGAAAAACAAAAAGATGCCTCAGAATACATAGAAAAATCAGCTCGTAGAGTTCTAGAAGACGATAAAATCTATGAAAGAGAAAGAAGAGACGACTCTTATGATAGAAAATCTAGTAATCAGCCTAGACCATCTCAGTATAGAGATGACATACAAGGTAGAGATTTTGATTATAAAAAACCATCAAAGCCACGAAAAACTCTGAACGTGACAGATATTTATAATGAAATGGAGAAGGATAGCTTAAAAGATAGAGAAGGAGCTATTGTTCGAAAGAGTGATTATGATAATAAACCTCGTAAAACTAGTGATGGACAAAGACCAAGGGATTATTATTCAGATGTAAGATTAAGCAGTAAGCATCGCGAAAGAGATGAAAGAAGAAGATCATATGATGATTATGAATATATAGATTTTGATGCGAAATATAAAAATCAGAAACATTCCAAGAAGAAGAAAAGCAAGAAGGGTATCATAGCATTTGCCATACTTGAAATTTTTACTCTTATTGCGATAGCGGGCGTTGGTTATATTACAAGAATCAATAATTTATCTCAGAAGATTGAATTTGATAAAAGGGAAGTTAGAAACACTAATATAGATAGTGTAAAACTAGAAACTATGAAGGGATACTTTACTATTGCTATATTTGGTGTCGATTCAAGAACTGGTGATGTAGGAAAGGGCAACAATTCAGATATTAATATCATTGCTAACGTCAACGTAGAAACAGGTGATATAAAACTTATTTCAGTATATAGAGATACATTTTTAAATATTACTGATGGTGGTTCTTATGGCAAAATGAATGCTGCATATATGTATGGGGGCCCTGTAGGAGCAGTAAAGGCACTCAATAAGAACCTTGATTTAAATATAGAAAATTATGTGACGTTTAACTGGAAGGCAGTTGCTAATGCAATAGACCTACTTGGTGGTATAGACATAGAAATTACAAGAGCTGAATTTAGATATATGAACTCATTCATACATGAAACTTGTAGATCTACTGGAATCTTCTATGATAACCCAGCAGCAATGTATATCCATAGCTATGGACCACTACATCTTAATGGAGTTCAGGCAGTTGCATATGGAAGACTTCGTCTTATGGACAGCGATTTTCAACGTGTAGATAGACAACGCAAAGTTATTATAGAATGTTTGAAAGCTGCCAAGAAGATGAGCTTTGTCCAATTGTCAGCTATTTTAGATATGGTTCTTCCTCAGATAGCATATGATTTTGATATGTCTCAAGTTCTGACTCTTGCAAGAAATATCTCAGGATTCAATGTTTCTGAAACTATAGGCTTCCCAACAAACTTCTCACAACAAGAGATGGGTAAGAGCGGAGACTGTATTATACCTAAAACACTTGCAGGTAATGTAACAAAACTTCACTCAACAGTATTTAATGATGAAGGATATAGTCCATCATCTGCTGTCCATACATATTCTAATAGAATAGTAGCTTTAACTGGTCAATATGCTCTTGAAGCTGAAAATAGTAAAACTAGTCAAGAAACATCTGCCTCTGCTGTAACAAATCAATCTAGTACTACAGGAAATAGAAGCCAGAGTCAAAATTCATCACAAAATAGCGCCCCATATCAGTCAGGAAATTCTACCAATACAAATAATTCGTCAAATGTAAGCGAGGTTTCTACTCCAGGAGAAGAGCTTAGTGATGCAGTGCCTATACTTAGTGAAACAAATTCTAATGATGTAACACCTGTAATTCCAGGAGGAGGCACAAATCAGTCGTCTACTAACCAGACTACTAATAACCAATCTAACTCCAACCAGGCAGGAGCTAATCAAACATCTAATAATAACTCACCTGCAAGATCAGGAGAAGGACTGTCACCAGGAATGTCTGGAGGGGGACAAGTTTATCCAGGAAGCTCTGCTCCTTCAAATAGCTCAAATAACTCAAGTACAGCACCTTCTGTTCCTATCTCACCTGGAGGAAATTCTGCTCCACTTAGTCCATCTAATCCGCCAGGAAGATCTACCTCTCAGCAAAATTCACCTGGCTCATCAAGCCCTATGCCTGTAATAAGCGAAACAACAGCGCCAGCACCGACAGGACTCCCTCAAGGAGGCGTAGCAATACCATATCCAGGTGCAGCAGTCCCAGTTCAATCTCCAGGTTCTACAGGTTAATATAGGCAAATGAGCATAAATTATAATTTGTGCGTAAAAAGCCCTATAATACGGGGCTTTTTTAGTTCTAAAAAAATTAAATAATAAGACACAATTTTGACACAGTTTACTATTATTATAAGGCGGTAAAAATAATTAATGATATTTAAGAGGTATTATCATGAAAAAAATATTTACAGTTATAATTTCAGCAATAGGATTTGGAGTTATAGCAGGCGCAGTAATGTTAGCAGTAAGCACATTTGGCAGCAAGATTATATTAAAGAATAATGTGCCAGGTCTTGAAAGTATTGCCCCAAGTCAGGCTGCTATTACTGAAACACAACCACAAACACAAACAATCGTAAGAGAAGTAACTTCTCAATCTCTTTCAGGCGTTGCCAAGATAGCAGAAGAAGTTATGCCAAGCGTTGTATCAATTACTAATATGCAGAAGTTTACACAAAATGGTTTTTCAATGTTTGGTTTTAATGTTCGTCCACAAGAATATGAGGCTCCAGCATCTGGCTCAGGTATAGTAGTAAAGAAGACAGATGAAGAAATAATCATCGTAACAAATAACCACGTTGTTACAGACTCATCTTCACTTACTGTTACATTCTACGGAGTTGAAGATGATGGTAGCAAGAAAGAAGATGGAAAGTCAGCTAATACAATTGCAGCAGCAATTAAGGGCATAGATAATTCTAAGGACCTTGCTGTAATATCAGTAAAAGTAGCAGATGTAGATAAGAAAGTTCTTGATAAAATTAAAGTTGCAAGAATAGGTAATTCAGATTCTGTAGTTATAGGTGAACAAGTAGTTGCAATAGGTAATGCTCTTGGTTATGGACAATCTGTTACTACAGGTATTATAAGTGCCAAGAACAGAACTCTTGACGATCTTGGTGAAGGTGCTCAAGGTCTTCTTCAGACAGATGCAGCAATTAACCCTGGTAATTCAGGCGGTGCCCTTCTTAATATGGATGGAGAACTTATTGGTATCAATGTTGCCAAAGCATCTGGTAATGCCGTAGAAGGTATGGGTTATGCAATTCCTATAAAGGATGCCAATGAAGCAATTAATGTTCTTTCACTTAAAAAGACACGTGAAGAGCTTCCTATAGAAAAACAAGGATATCTTGGAGTTTCTATAAGAAATATAGATGCACAGACAGCTGAAAGTATGGACATGCCACAAGGAATCTATGTATTTGAAATTAGTGAAGATGGCCCAGCTAAGAACTCAGACTTAAGAAAAAAAGATATAATAGTATCTTTTGATGATCAAAACGTAAAGACTGCATCTGAATTATCTGATTTGGTAAGATATACAGAAGCAGGAACAGAAGTTAATATTAAAGTAAAGCGTCTTGAAAATGGTCAATATGTAGATAAGGAATTTAAGATCAAACTCGGTAATAGACCTAAGGAAGAAATAGATGCAACTAAGGAATCTGAGAAAGCTAAGGAATCATCTAGTGCCAAGAAGGAAACAGAACAAGATAACGGACAACAAGGCGGCCAACAAGGTGGACAATATTACTACGATCCATTTGAAGACTTTGATAGATTCTTTGATCAATTCAGAGGTTGGTAAATATAATAAGGCTCTACATAAGGTAGAGCCTTTTTTATTATTAGATAAAGTGATAGAATTTACTTATGAATAATTTACAAAAGCTAAGAAACATAATGAATGATGCGGGGATAGACATATACATAGATAAAATTAGTGACCCACATTTAAACGAATTTGTAGATGATTATTTTAATACAATTAAAGCCATTACAGGCTTTACGGGAGATACAGCATCTTTAATAGTTACAAAAAAATGGGCATATCTAATAGTTGATAGCCGTTTTACTATACAAGCTAGAAAAGAAGTTAATTCTAAATATATAAAAGTACTTACGGTAGATGGCAGTAAAAATTCCCTAAGGTCTAAAATAAAAGAATTTTTTACAAAAAATAAAAATCACTCAATATATGATAGCAAGGTATTATTTTTTGACTATGGCAAATTCAGCATAAGTCTAGCAAGAAAGATCATAGATCTAACAAAAAACTCTAGTGGCAATGTTTTTGGCCTAGACTATTTTTATTTTAATAATAAAAGCATGAAGGATATATCTAAGTTAAGTGCAGATAATATATATTCAGATACAGAAGAAGTCTTTTATAAAATTAAACAAATTAATAAATCTAAAAAACCAAAATTAAATTCTTTCTATGATATACCAAAAAAAGTAGTAGGTATGAGTTCTAGTGATAAATTGTCTAGGATAACTAGATATATGAAGAAAATGCATTGCGACTTATTTGTTCTTTCAAAATTAGATGAAATTTCTTATATAACTAATAAAAGGGGATCCGATTTTCCAAATGATCCATTATTTTATTCTTATCTAATTATTGATAAGAATAAAAATTTTAAATTATATACTAAGTCTCTGTATCAAAATTTCTATAACAACTTATCAGAAATTAAAAATAAAACGATAATGATAGATTATAAATCTACAAACTATAAAATATACAGAATATTGAAAGATAATGGCAATAAACTTGTAGATTCTAAAGGCTTTGTTACTGAAACGAAAAGTGTTAAAACTTCTTGT
>CAMJPD010000040.1 GCA_946407765.1 uncultured Lachnospiraceae bacterium | reverse complement strand
TAAGAAATATGATGTCATCACCTTCTTCTATTACTGATACATTATAATTCTTGACATTATCATATTTGTTTTCTAAATCAATTAATTCATGATAATGAGTTGCAAATAATGTTTTAGCTTTAATCTTAGTACATATATATTCACTCACAGCTTCTGCAATACTCATTCCATCAAATGTTGCAGTTCCTCTCCCAATCTCATCTAATATTATAAGTGAGTTTGATGTTGCATTTTTTACAATATTAGAAACTTCGCTCATCTCTAACATAAATGTAGACTTGCCTTGCGCGAGATCATCGCTTGCACCCACTCTAGTAAAAATTTTATCTACTATACATATATTAGCAGAGTCTGCTGGGACGAAACTTCCTATATGAGACATAAGAGTTATTAAAGCAACTTGCCTCATGTATGTGGATTTACCTGCCATATTAGGTCCAGTAATAATTGCAAATAAATCTTTATCATTATCTAAATACGTGTCGTTAGCAATAAATTCATCTTTAGTTATAGTTTCAATTACTGGATGCCTTCCACTTTTAATATCTATTACTCCATCAGTATTAATGTTAGGTCTTATATAATTATTCTTTCGTGCAACTATTGCAAGACTTGCAAGAAAATCTATTTGAGCAATTATACTTGCTTGCTTCTGTATTCTTAAAGTATTAAGAGCAATTTCATCTCTTATATTGCAGAATAATTCATATTCAAGTACATATAATTTATCCCTTGAATTAAGAATATTATCTTGAAGATTAGATAATTCATCTGTTATGAATCTTTCCTCTGTGGATATAGTCTGTTTTCTTGTAAAATAATTAGGAACAAGAGATAACTGCGAATTTGTAACGCTAAATAAGTATCCAAATACTCTATTATATTTAATTTTCAGATTTTTAATTCCAGTTTTTTTTGCTTCATCTTCTTCAAGTTTCGCAAGCATTTCCTTACCATGCATGCTTATATTTCTGTACTCGTCTACGTTTTCGTTATATCCTGTTTTAATTATATTTCCTTCTCTTGATACATAAGGTGCATCATCTAAAATTGAATCATCTATTAATTTCCATATGTCAGATAAGTCATCATACTCATTAATTAGATTGCTAAGAAGAGCGCAAGGATTAAATGATTGTAATATATTTTTAATGTACGGAAGAACAGCAAGTGAATTTTTAATTGCAATCAATTCTTTAGGTGAAATAGTTTTTAAATTAGTACGTGTAAGGAGTCTTTCTAAGTCATATATGCTATCAAGATACTCACATAATTCGCATAGGTCTACATATTGATTTAGAAAGCTTTCTATAACATCTTGTCTATTATTAATAATTGCAGGATCAAGAAGCGGCTGCTCTATACTCCTTTGTAAATATCTACCACCCATTGCAGTTTTAGTTTTATCTAAAATATAAAATAATGAACCAATTTTTTCTTTATTTCTCATCGTTTCAATAAGTTCAAGATTTCTTTTAGTATCTGAATCAATTAAAACAAAACTATTGTTTTTATAAAATTTTACAGTATTAATCTGGCCAGCGAAGGTTTTTTGCATATTACTTATATATAGATAACCACATAATGCAGCCTTTGATCTTATGTCCTCTGGATCTAAATTATTATTAGATAGTATATTATAAAAATGTTTAATAATATCTTTCTTATCAATATTATATTGCTCAGTGCTTATATTAATATTAGAACTAATTTTATTATCTTCTTCAATCTTATTATCATCAGTATCAACCATTCCAAGCATCTGCATAAAATTATTAGAATATTGATATTTTGATGATATTGATTTAGGAGTAGATTGTATATCTTTTCTCTTTACTTTAGTTTCGAGGATTCTAGATTTATTTTCAGAAATTACATTATATTTATTATTTAAAATATCTGAGATTTCATTAAAACGTTCATTGTATAATATATCATTTACAACGAATTCACTTGGATTAAATGATAAGATTTCATTATAAAGTTCTCTCTTACTAGACACTTTAGTCGCAAGGACTTCTCCTGTAGAAAAGTCAATAAAACTTAAACCAAATTCATTAGATGATTTTTTATCTAGATAAATAGAGCACAAAAAATTGTTGGCTGTTTTGCTTTCACTTTCATCAAGCATAATAGTTGAAGGGGTGACGATTCTAACTATCTCTCTTTTTACTATTCCTTTTACTAATTTAGGATCTTCTACTTGTTCTGCTATTGCAACTTTATATCCTAGCTCCACAAGCTTTTTGACATAATCATCAGATGAATGATATGGAATTCCACACATCGGAGCCTTCTTACTAAGACCACAATCTTTTCCAGTTAGAACTAGCTCTAACAATTTAGAAACAAGGATCGCATCATCAAAGAACATCTCATAAAAGTCACCCAATCTAAAAAATAAAATTGCATCACCAACTTCTTTCTTAGAATCTATATATTGTCTCATCATAGGAGAGAGCTTGTTTATATCAATTTGCGACAGATCCATTATAATAAAACCCTTTGCATTCATCTAATTTAAAATTCATAACACTGCCGATTAAACTTTTATCACCCTTGAAATGTACTAATGCATTATTTGATAACCTACTCGTAAGAAATCCAGGGACAGAATCTTCTTCTTCAACAAGTCCTTCAAATATAGATCCAACATATTGTTCGTACTGTTTTGTACCAACTTCTTTAGTTACGTTAAGCAATTCATCAAATCTTTTTGATATTTCTTCATCAGTTGATATTGATGGCAATGTACTTGCCTTAGTTCCTGTTCTTTTAGAATATATAAATGTAAAAACCTGGTCAAATTTTGATTTATATATACAGTCTATTGTTTCATTAAAATCTGATTCATCTTCTGTTGGAAATCCAACTATTATATCAGTTGATATAGATACATTTTCAATATTATTTCTGATCTTGCCAACTAAGTCAAGATATTTTTCTTTAGTATATTTTCTATTCATATCAGATAAAACTTTATCAGATCCAGACTGAAGAGGAAGATGGATATGCCTTGCAATTTTCTTGTTATTCTTAATACATTCAATAAGTTCATCTGAAAAATCCTTAGGGTGTGATGTCATAAAGCGAACTTGGTATAGACCATCAATATTTGCAACTTGATTTAGAAGATTTGCAAATGTAATATTTTCATCAAGGCCCTTTCCATATGAATTTACATTCTGACCAAGTAGCATGACTTCCTTAACACCGTTAGATACGAGATTTTTGACTTCGTTAATAATCTCGGCAGAACTCCTACTTCTCTCCCTTCCACGTACATATGGAACGATACAATATGAGCAGAAGTTATCACATCCATACATTATATTAACGCCAGCTTTAAATGGATATTTTCTATGTTGAGGAAGATCTTCTAAAATAACATCACTGCTATCTAGTACTTCTATTGTTTTAGTTTTTTCATTATTATTAACATATATGTCATATATTGTTTCATATAAAAGATGAGGAAAGTCATACAAATTATGTGTTCCAAATATCAACTTAACATATTTGTATTTATCTTTAATATAGTCAACCTCATCTTTTTCTTGCATCATACATCCACATATGCCTATGATTTTGTTTTTATTATTAATACAGTCATTTTTTAATTGACCTATCCTACCATATAATCTTTGATTAGCGTTTTCTCTTACAGTACAAGTATTGAATAATACAAAATCTGCCTTATTCTCATCATCTATTATGGAATATCCAGATTTTTCAAGAATTCCAAGTAGTTTTTCAGAGTCTTTTGCATTCATCTGACAGCCAAAAGTAACAACTGTGGCAGTTAGATTTTTATCTTTTATGATTTCATATATCTTATCTATATATGATTCTTCTATTTTTGCAATTCCATCTATCATTAAGGTTAATATCTCTTGCTAAGTCAAATGTACATCAACCTTGTTTTCCATGACAATTTTTATATTTCTTACCACTACCGCAAGGACATGGATCATTAGGATATATCTTCTTGTCAGTTCTTACTACTTGTTTAATTTTTTCATCACTACCATGATTGGTTCCGGTAACCTTAGCAACTTCTTTTCTTTCCACTTTCCTTGCAACTTGAACATGATATAACATTCTAACTGTCTCTTCATTAATGGCACTTGTCATTGCATCAAACATATCATATGCAGCCATCTTATATTCAACTACTGGATCCTTCTGACCATAAGCTACAAGATTAATTCCCTGTCTAAGTTGATCCATATCATCTATATGGTTCATCCATCTTGAATCGATAACCCTAAGAAGAATTATTCTTTCTAATTCTCTCATAGGATAATCTTTATCAACTACTCTATCTGAAGGAAGTGCAACTGGTGAATTTTCAATTACATCTGCTTCTTTCTTAGCATATAACTCATATGCTTTATCTTTAAGCAGATTAATTAATCCAGCTCTTGTTCTATCCTTATCAACTTCTTCCTTAGATAATGACTCAATTGGAATTATTTTAGCAAAATTATTAAGAAGAGAAATAATTGCCTCATCGTCAGCTTCCTTTTCACCTACTTCTCTTGAGACAATAGCCTCAACAACATTTGAAATCATACGTTTTATTACATTTGCAAGGTTTTCACCTCTAAGAACTTTATCTCTTTCTTCGTATATGACTTCTCTTTGTTCATTATTAATTTCATCAAATTTAAGAAGCTGTTCTCTGATACCAAAGTTATTGTTTTCTATTCTCTTCTGAGCTCTTTCTATCGCATTAGTTAGCATCTTATGTTCAATCTGCTCACCATCTGGAACACCAAGAGAATTGAAAATATTAATTAAATTTTCTGATCCAAATAAGCGCATTAAATCATCTTCAAGTGAAATATAGAACCTTGATTCACCTGGATCACCTTGACGGCCACTTCTTCCTCTTAATTGGTTGTCTATTCTTCTTGATTCGTGTCTTTCTGTTCCTATTATTTTAAGGCCACCAAGATTTCTTGATTCTTCATCAAGTTTAATATCTGTACCACGGCCTGCCATATTAGTAGCAATTGTTACTTGACCTACTCTACCAGCATCAGCAACTATTTGAGCTTCCTTTTCATGTTGTTTTGCATTGAGGACATTGTGTGGGATACCTCTCTTAGATAACATTTCAGATAGCATTTCCGATGTATCAATATTTATAGTACCAACAAGAACAGGTTGTCCTTTCTTATGTGCTGCATCAATTTCATTAACTACTGCATTAAATTTTTCTCTCTTAGTTTTATAAACTGCATCATTTAAATCAATTCTTGCAACAGGAACATTAGTAGGAATGACAATTACATCCATTGAATAAATTTTTCTAAATTCCTTTTCCTCTGTCTGAGCTGTACCTGTCATACCAGCCTTTCTATTATATTTATTAAAAAAATTCTGGAATGTAATAGTTGCGAGAGTCTTAGATTCTCTCTTAATATTAACATGTTCCTTGGCTTCAATGGCTTGGTGAAGACCATCACTATATCTACGACCTGGCATCAGTCTTCCTGTAAACTCATCAACTATAATAATTTGGTCGTCTTTAACTATATAATCCTTATCCTTATGCATTAAGTTATGAGCTCTTAAAGCAAGTATAATATTATGTTGTATTTCAAGATTTTCTGGATCAGCTAAATTATCTATATGAAAAAATTCTTCTACTTTCTTAACACCATCATCAGTTAAGTGGAGATTTTTCTCCTTTTCATTAACAACATAATCTCCTGTTTCTTCTTCAACTTCGCCAAGGATTATATCCATCTTATTAAGTTCCTTAACATCATCACCACGTTTAAGTTGAAGAGCCAGAGCATTACATGCTTCGTATAATTTTGTAGATTTATTAGACTGACCAGATATAATAAGAGGAGTTCTAGCTTCATCAATCAAAACAGAATCGACTTCGTCTATAATACAATAATTAAGTCCTCTTAATACTTGTTTCTCTTTATAAATTGCCATGTTATCTCTAAGATAATCAAAGCCTAGTTCATTATTAGTTACATAAGTAATATCACATTCATATTGAGCCTTTCTTTCTTCGGTCTCCATAGAATTTAGAACGCAGCCAACACTTAATCCCAAAAAATTATGTATAGCTCCCATCCATTTACTATCACGACTTGCAAGATATTCATTGACAGTTACTATATGAACACCTTTGCCTAAAAGTGCCATAAGATAAGCAGGGCAAGTAGAAACAAGTGTTTTTCCTTCACCTGTCTTCATTTCAGCGATTCTTCCATTATAAAGAATTATCCCACCTTGAATTTGGACAGGATAATGATATAGACCAACAACACGCTTTGCAGCTTCACGTACAGTTGCAAATGCTTCTGGAAGGATATCATCTAAAGTTTCACCATTTTTAAGTCTTTCCTTAAATATATTAGTTTGATTTTTTAATTCATCATCAGATAAAGCTGCCATCTTATCTGCAAGAGAAAGTGTCTTCTGTACTTGTGGATCGATTAATTTTAATTCTCTTTCAGAATGTGTACCAAATATTTTATCAACTATGCTCATATAATTCCCTAAATTATTTTGGACCTACTGTAGATCCTTCTATAAGATTACCGAAAGAATCAACAACGTTAGCAAATGTATTGGCACTAATTGTTGATTGATTAGCGCTTCCTGTTACAGCAGATTTAGACTCACTAGCTGCTATTACTTCTGACTTCGGAATTCTACCTTCTTGTACTTGTCCCAAAATTGCAGACGATCCTACATTGTTATTAGAATTAGATGTATTGTTAACTGAAGTAACTGCTGTGAGACTATTGATACTTGAAGATATTGAACCATCACTATTATAGAAATATCCACTCGTAGTTCCTGAAACAGCTCCAGAACCAATTGGAACATTACTTGTTTGAGCTACATTAGTTCCATTGGAAACAAATGCCTGACCGTTCTCATTAAATGTATATAAAACTCCATCAATCTCTAATGTTGTATCTACGACTAATACACCAGTGGTTCGATCCAGAAAATAACTATTGCCGTTAACATCTTTAATCCAACCAAGTCTCATCTCTCCAGAATTTGCATCAAGATAATAATATTTACCATCTTGTTTATACCAACCTCTATCTATTGCACATACATCACTAAAGTGATACCACTTATCATTAATCTTGGCCCAAGTACTCTTGAATGCAGCTCCTTCATGTAAATAATACCAGTTGTTATTAACATTAAGCCAACCGCTTCTCATAGCACCATCTTCACCAAAATAATACCAAAAGCCTGCAGAATCTTCTTCAATATATATCCATCCTGTAATCATTACTCCATTTGTTTTTAAGAAATATTTTTTATTGCTAAGTTCAAGCCAACCTTTAAGCATCAGGCCTTGATCGGAAAAATACCTCCAACCATCATCAAATCTATGCCAACCAGTAATCATATATCCATCACTACCTAAGTAATAATACCCAGCTTCATTCTGAACCCATTTATTAGTAACGATCTGATTAGATGCTTCATCAAAATATTGATACTTACCATTATTAAGTTGCCATCCTGCATACGAAATATTAACAAAACTAGCAACAAAAATGATTGTTGTGAGAATATATTTTATAAATTTTAAATTATTATGTTTCAAAATTACTCCGTATAATATTATACCAAAATATTATTATTAATTAAATACCTAAAATTGTCCTTAAATACCTTATAAGTATTAAGTTCATATTCTCCATAGTCATCCCCTTGTATTTCTTTAAAAATTGCCCATAACGTCCATAGATATGCAGAAAGAGCCATATAAGATACTAGAAGACTTCTTAATTCATCAAGAGTACAATTATTAGAAATTATTTTTTTAGTACTTTTATCACTGGATTTTAAATAATAGTCTAAAATCTTAAATGCGAAATTACAATCTTTAAATGAATAAATGGAAAACATCGCTATATCAATTAGTGGGTCACCAGATGCCGCATATTCCCAGTCTATTATTCTAACTTTACTACCAACTACTAAAATATTGTCTACACAAGAATCTACATGTATTAAAAAACTTGGTCTTTTGTTTTTATATTTTTTAATGAAATTTAAAAGTTTACTAACTGCTAATTTTGACTCATCTATATCTTCAAAAGGGATAAAAGCCTTATTCTTTTTAATAAGAATTTCATAAAATTCAATTTGCTTTTTAAAATTGAATTCAAAATTAGTTTTAATTTGTTTGGAATATAAATTAGAATAACTTTTAACATATAATTTAAGATCGTTTACACTTGATAAATTTAGTTTTCTGTATTTACTATAGTATTTTGTGATTTTATATCCAGTTTTTGGATCAATATTAACTATTTCATCAGTAATATTGTATTTCTTAAGCAAGTCATAACATGTTTTTTCATTGTACCTATTTATTAAAATATTAGATCCCTTACCAGGACTACGACATATAAATGCATTAGATTTATTATTATTTTTAATAGTAAATATCCAGCTCTTGTTAGTCATTCCTGCACTAGCAGGCTTTACATTTTTTATATCCTTTTCCTTGACCTTTAAAACTTTAGAAACATATTTAATTGCAAAACTTCCAGTGTCATCTATATAACTTTTATCAAAATTTCTAAACTCTTCTAAAGTTTCAAATTCATAAATTACATCTTTATCAAATTTATTTATATATATAGGAGGAAGTTTTTTAATATCATTGCAGAGTATATCCTCCCAGTAATAATCTGAAGAATCATCTTTCGATGCATAATAATCCATACTTTCACAAAATTTAAGGCTGAACGCTTTATTAAAAAAAGCAGGACCATACATACAAAACATATTACCTTTGCCTTTTTCAACTTTAGTTATCTTCTGATCTTTATTATATTTTAGAGCCCATTCTTTGGTTTTTCCTTTAATATATTTTGCTGCATACCAAGATTGAAATTCATATTTATGGAAAATATTATATTTCATCCAATGGTCACTTGCTAATATATATGAATTTTTATTAATAAAATATTTTTTAACAAGTGATAGAGAAAACAAATTGTTCTTAATTGCAAAATCCTTATTATATAAAAGAGTAACATTATACTTATCAATTAAATATTCAAATTTTTCTTTAAGATAACCTACTACAATTACTATATTATCAATACCAGCACTTTTAAGTTGCTTAATCTGCCTTTCTATCATTCTTTCTCCAAATATAGTGCAAAGGCCTTTAGGCATTTCATAAGTAAGTGGTGCAAGTCTAGTTCCTAGACCAGAAGCAAGAATAATTGCAAGATCAACTTTATTTTCATTCAAAAGATTTAGTCCCTTTTTCGTAATTTCATAATCATTTAGTAATTTATCATGATTGCAATCACCAAAAATCTTATTAACTTTGCCAAC
>CAMJPD010000039.1 GCA_946407765.1 uncultured Lachnospiraceae bacterium | reverse complement strand
GCAGACCTTGCTAAGAATTTTGGATATGACCAATATGGTGAATATTTATTCTATCTTCTTGATGGTGCTCCAAAGTCAACAGCAGAAATCGATAAGGCAGAAGAAGATACTAAGAAAATAAGAATTTCTACAACAACATCAGTTAATGATTCAGGATTACTTGGATATCTTTTACCAATATTTGAAAGCAAGTATGGTTACGAAGTAGAAGTTTACTCAGCTGGAACAGGTAAGTCTATTGCCAATGCTAAGGCTGGTAACGCAGATCTTATCTTAGTTCATGCTAAGGCACAAGAAGAAAAGTTTATCGCTGATGGATTTGCAAGAAAAGTTGATGGTTTTGATAAAGAAAGACTTTCATATATGTATAACTTCTTTGTTCTTTGTGGACCAGCAGAAGACCCAGCAGGTGTAAAGGGTGCTGCAAATGTACTTGATGCATTTAAGGCAATTGCAGATGGTGAGCATTTATTCATCTCTCGTGGTGATAAGTCAGGAACACATACTAAAGAATTATCTTTATGGCCTAAGGATTTAGGAATTACAGATGATCCAACAACATTTGAAAAATATAGCAAGTGGTATATTTCTTCTAATGCAGGTATGGGTGCATGCTTAATACAAGCAGCAGAAAGAAGAGCATATATTTTATCAGATAAGGCAACATTCCTTACATTCAAGGCAAATGGTGGCGTTATAAAATAATAGGCTAATCTTTTGAAGATAATACAAGAGGCTCTCAATTTAATAATTAACATGGACAAAATATTGATGGGCATTTTGCTTGTCACTATGAGGATGTCAGTATTTAGTTCAGTTATTTCATTGTTAATTGGTCTCCCTCTTGGTATCTTATACGGATATAAGGACATAAAAGTAAATAAATTTTTAATCATAATTAACCGCACACTTATGGGTATGCCGCCCGTGGTGTGCGGTTTATTATGTTATCTACTATTTTCTGGTGTTGGGCCTCTAAGACATTTAAAATTATTATTTACAGTTGAAGGAATGATAGTTGCACAGGTCCTGCTTATAACTCCTATTGTTATAGGTACAATAGAGCCATTCATTAAAAAGTTATATCCAGAGATGAAAGAAACTCTTGAAGGAATAAAAGTAAGCGAATTTAAAAAATTATTGCTTATAGTCAACGAAAGCAAATATGAAATTGTTTCAGTTTATTTGATAGCATTTTCAAGATCAATCGCCGAAGTTGGAGCAGTATCTATGGTCGGTGGTGCTATATTATTTAAAACAAATGTTATGACTACAGCTATTATGAACTATACCAATATGGGAGATTTTAATATGGCAATGGCACTTGGAATAGTACTCCTTCTTATTTCTCTTATTGTAAATATAATAGCAAGTATAATGCAGTTAGGCATATGATTAATTTTGGCAAAATTAAAAAAACATATAATGGACAAGTCGTTCTTGATATCGACAATTTTTCTATAGAAGAAAATAAAACTTATGTAATAACTGGTTCCAATGGATCTGGTAAGAGCACCCTTGCTAAGATCATAGCTAATTTAATACCAGATGATAATAATATTGTTAAATCACTTAATTTAGAAGATAAATATTTAATAGGATATCTTGCTCAAAAGCCATATGTGTTTGACATGAATTTAGAGAAAAATATCCTAATAAGTAATAATGATAAAAATAAATGTGAAAGTTTAATCAAAAAATTTTCGCTTGAACATTTAAGAGGCAAATCCGCCAAGAAGTTTTCTGGTGGAGAACAGCAAAAGATGTCGCTCGCAAGATTTATGATGAAAGATTATGATATTGTAATTTTCGATGAGCCAACATCTGCAATGGATGAAAATTCTAAAAAAACTGCAGTAGACATTATAGAAGAGTATACCAAGAATAAAACTATGATAATGATTACTCATGACTTGCCATGTGTTGAACATATAGCAGACTATATCATAAAAATGGATGACGGTAAGATATATGATAGAATTTCTAGAAGTAGATAATTTAGATACTGCGATAGAAAAACTATATACAGAATGTGTAAAAACAGTTTTTGCAACTTTGCAAGAAGAAGTTTTGCTACTTAATAGTCTAGATAGAATTCTATCTGAAGATTTAATATCTGAAGTTGAAGTTCCTAATTTTAATAGATCAACAGTTGATGGATATGCTGTTGTGGCCAGCGATACTAATGCAGCAAGCGATACTGTCCCGGTAATACTAAATGTTGTAGGTAGTGTTGAAATGGGAACGGAATATAAAGGAAGAGTAAATTCATCTGAGTGTGTATATGTTCCAACTGGTGGTATGATTCCAGATGGGGCAGGCGCAGTAGTTATGATAGAAGATACTGAGCAAATTTCTGAAAATAAGATAGTGGTGTATAAATCTATTGGAGAAGGAAAGAACGTAGTTGTCTCAGGTGATGATGTTAAAAAAGAAGATCTAATTTTGCATAAAGGGAAAAAGATCACACCTTACGATATAGGTCTGCTTTCTTCTGTTGGTATTGAAAAATTTAAAGTATATAATAAACTTAATGTTACAATAATATCAACAGGTGATGAATTAATATCTGATAAAGAAAATTTATCTAAGGGTAAGGTTCTTGATATTAATTCTAATTTGCTTGAATCAATGGCAATAGAAAATGGTCTTAATGTAACTGGTAAATATTTACTACAAGATAATGAAAAAGATTTAGAAAATGCAATTAAAAATTCGATAGGCTCTAGTGATATAATTTTAATATCTGGAGGTAGTTCTAAAGGAAAGAAAGACTTAACAAGTTTTGTAATTGATAAGATATCTAGCTCAGGTGTTTTAACGCATGGTATTGCAATACAACCAGGTAAACCTACGATCACTAGTTTTGATGAAAAGTCTAAAACTATGATAATTGGATTGCCGGGTCACCCTATTGCATCTGCAATATTGTTTAGATTGGTAGTTTTGAAAGTTATAGATAAAATTAGAAAAGTTTCACATAGGGAAAGAACTTGCACAGGAATTCTAACTGAAAATGTTCCTGCATCGCAAGGAAGAACAACTATTCAACTTGTAAATATTGACGACAATTTTAATATTATTCCACTATTTGGTAAATCAGGATTGATACATAGAATGTCAAAATCTGATGGATATATTCTAATTGACAGAAATAAAGAAGGATATAACAAAGGAGAAAAAGTAAAAGTTTATTACTTATAAATTATGAGTACAAGGAATTTATATTTAAAAACTGTTTCAGTAGAAGAAGCATATGAAATATATCAAAATGCTTTGTCAAAACTAACTGCTTTAGACACTGAACTTATAGATGTTTATGATAGCATAGGAAGGCTCACTTCTAGGGCCGTCTATGCAGTATGCAACTCTCCACTTTATAATGCAGCTGCAATGGATGGTATTTGCGTTGAAAGCTTAAAAACTAAAAATGCGAGTGAGGAAAATCCTTTAATATTAAAACTTGGAACTGATTTTAAAATTGTTGACACCGGAGATGCTATTAAACCTCCTTATGATGCAGTTATAATGGCAGAAGATTGTATACAAATTGATGAGAATAATATCAAAATAAATTCACCTGCTTCAGGCTGGGAAAATATTAGGCCTATAGGAGAAGATATTGCTTCTGGAGACATGATTCTCCCAAGTAATCATAAAATCACACCAATTGATATAGGAGCACTTATTGCTGGTGGCATAAAGAGTATAGAGTGTTACAAAACCAAAACCGTAGGAATAATTCCAACTGGTGATGAGATTGTTGATCTAAATGATAATCTTAAAGAAGGAGATATAGTTGACTCTAATTCATATATGATAAAATCTCTTGTTGAAGACTTAGGCGGAATTGGAAAGAGATATGATATCGTAGAAGATGATTATGACAAAATAAAATCAAAACTACTTGAATCAATTAATGCTAACGATATAACAATAATTAATGCGGGTTCATCTGCAGGAACAGAAGATTATACAGTTCACATACTTAGAGAAATTGGCGAAGTTTTTGTGCACGGGGTTTCTATCAAGCCAGGAAAACCGGTTATACTTGCAATAGTTAATAATAAGCCAGTAGTAGGTCTTCCAGGTTATCCACTTAGTGCATATATTAATTTTAATTTATTCGTAAAGCCTTTATTATTCCATGTACATGATAATGGTGAGGAAGTTGATGCAATAATATCAAAGCGTATAGTATCATCATTAAAATATAGAGAATATGTAAGAGTTAAAATTGGTAAAATTGATGGCAAATATATTGCTTCTCCACTTAATAGGGGAGCTGCCTCTCAGATGAGCATGGTGAGGGCAGATGGAATTTTAGTTATACCACAAAATCAAGAAGGCATAGAAGCAGGAAGCATTTCTAAGGTTAGAATTTTAAATAAAAACACCAATTTAAGCAATACTTTGTTATCTATTGGTTCTCATGATATATTAATGGACATAGCATCAGACATAATGTCTAGGAAGTATGAAGATGTTTCACTTTCTTCTACTCATGTAGGATCTATGGGAGGGCTCATTGCATTAAAGAGAAACGAAACAATTATAGCTCCTATACATCTTTTAGACGAGATTAGTGGTGAATATAATATAAGTATAATTAAAGAAATGTTTGGTGAAGGCAAAGTTTCTTTAATAAAAGGATTTGATAGAATACAAGGTATCATGGTTAAGAAGAATAATCCTTGTAATATAAAAAGTATAGAAGATATAGTAAAGCATAGATTCGTAAATAGACAAAAAGGTGCGGGCACAAGAGTTCTGCTTGATTATAAACTAAAATTATTAAATATAGATCCATCTAGTATAGACGGCTACGAAAAGGAAGTATCCACTCATACAGCTGTTGCTGCAAGTGTTGCTAGTCCATATATAGATTGTGGTCTTGGAGTTAAGTCAGCTGCAGATAATATGGGTCTTGATTTTATAGAAGTAGGTATAGAGGAATACGATTTCGCGGTTCTTACTAAAAATTTAGAAGACCCTAAAGTAAAAAAGTTTATTGATGTTATTAAGAGTACAGAACTCAAAACTAGATTAGATAAACTCGGTGGCTATAGCTATAGTCATCTTGGTAATATAATTAATATCTAAGGAGGTATTTTATGAAGCTTAGTGCAAGAAATCAATTGAAGGGAAAGATTGTTGAGGTTACAGAAGGTGCTGTTAATGGTACTGTAAAAATCGACATCGGTGGAGGAAATGTAATTAGTTCTGTAATTACAAATGCATCAATTAAAGAGCTTGGACTTGCTGCAGGAAAGGAAGCATACGCAATCATTAAAGCAAGTAATGTAATGATTGGCGTAGACTAATAATTAATTAATAATTTAATTATTACTAAAAACATAAGTAGTCATACTTATGTTTTTTAGTTTTGCTATATATGTATGATTATTTATAGATTTGACAAGGTATTTATAAAGAGAGAAAATATATAAAAAGAATTAAGGAGGCATTATGGCAGAAAATTGCACTCATAATTGTGACACTTGTAAGGCGGGTTGTTCTAACAGTACAGCTAAATTCGAAAAACTTAAATTGTCTTCAGGTTCAGATATTAAGAAAATAATAGGTATCTCATCTGGTAAGGGTGGTGTAGGTAAATCTTTTGTTACTTCAATGATTGCAACTGCACTTACAAAACAAGGATTTAAAGTTGGAATATTGGATGGTGATATAGTCGGTCCATCAATACCAAAAAGTTTTGGTATTAAAACTGAAGGTGCTATCCAAGCTACAGATGAGCAATTATTAATTCCTGCTCAATCAAAATCAGGAATTAAAATTATGTCTTCAGGACTTCTAACAGAAAGTGATGGAACACCAATTATTTATAGAGGATCACTTCTTGTAAGTTTATTGCAACAGTTTTATACTGATGTATTCTGGGCAGATCTTGATTATCTTCTAATTGATATGCCTCCAGGAACAGGCGATATTCCACTTACTGTATATCAAATGTTTCCTATAGATGGTGTTGTAATTGCATCATCACCTCAATCTCTTGTTTCTATGATTGTAGAAAAATCTATCAACATGGCTACTAAGATGGGAATTAAGATAGTTGGACTTGTTGAAAATATGTCATATGTTGAATGTCCAAATTGTAAAGAAAAAATTAAAATATTTGGAGAAAGTAAGATAGACGACATTTGTAAGAAGAATAATATAAAACTTCTTGCACAGGTTCCTTTAAGAGCTGATTACAGTAGTTTTATAGATAGTGGAAAGGTAGAAGATTTAGAGGTGCCAGAATTTAATAATGTGATTGAAGAAATTAAAAAATTATAAACGGAGGCATATATGAAAAAAGTTGTAAAAGTTAATGGGATGAATTGTAACCACTGCGAGATGCACGTACAGGATGCAATTGAAGAATTAGATGGAGTTCTTGTTGTAAAAGCAGATCATAATACAGGAACAGTAGAAATTGAATGTAATAAAGAAGTTCCAGATGACAAGATAAAGGCTGCAGTAGAAGAAGCAGGTTACGAATTCGCTCAATAATATAAACCAAAATTTTATCTAAGATAAAGCAAAATACTTAGTATTTTGCTTTATTTAGTCCATATAGTATAATTAATATATGAAATATGATGTTGCAATAATTGGTGCAGGTCCTGGTGGAATTTTTTCTGCATATGAGCTCTTAAAACTTAATAAAAATTTAAAGATAATTATGCTTGAAGCAGGTGCAGAGCTTGATAAGAGAAAGTGCCCTATTGATGGAGTTAAAATTAAGTCATGCATCAAGTGTCCAACTTGCAGTATTATGAATGGTTTTGGCGGTGCTGGAGCATTTTCTGATGGCAAGTACAATATAACTAATGACTTTGGCGGAACATTATATAAGTATATAGGAAAGTCTGAAGCAATATCACTCATGGAATATGTTGATAGCATCAATGTAGCAAATGGTGGTAACAAGACTAAACTTTATGATAACAATAATTCTGAAATCAAAAGACTATGTCTTCAAAATGGATTAACTCTACTTAATGCCAAAGTAAGACATCTTGGAACTGATATTAATTATGTTGTTATGAACAATATATATAATCAGCTTAAAGATAAATTAGAAATAAAATTTTTAACACCAGTTGAAGATATAGAAGATAACAACGGAACATATATAATTAAAACTAGCAAGGAAAGCTTCGAAGCAGGCAATTGTATAATTTCAGCAGGGCGTTCTGGAAGTAAGTGGATGGAAAAAATATGCCACAGTATGAATATAGAAACAAAAAGTAACAGAGTTGATATTGGCGTTAGAGTTGAACTTCCTGGAATTATATTTAAACATCTTACCGATGAATTATATGAAAGCAAGATTATATGCAGAACAGAAAAATATGAAGATAGTGTTAGAACGTTTTGTATGAATCCATATGGTAGGGTTGTTCAAGAAAACACTAATGGTATTATAACTGTTAATGGACATAGTTATGATGATCCAAAATTAAGAACAGATAATACAAATTTTGCAATACTTGTTTCTAAGGCATTCTCAGAACCATTTAAAGACAGTAATGAATATGGAGAATCTATTGCAAGATTATCTAATATGCTTGGTGGCGGTGTTTTGGTTCAAAGATTTGGTGACCTTATATCAGGTAAGAGAAGTAATGATGATAGAATTAAGAATGGATATGTAGTCCCAACTCTTAAAGCAACGCCAGGAGATTTATCATTAGTGCTTCCTAAGAGAATATTAGATGGAATAATTGAATTTATATATAGATTGGATAAGATTGCTCCAGGAACTGCAAATGCGGATACATTACTATATGGTGTTGAAGTTAAATTTTACAATATGGAAGTAAAGTTAGATAATAACTTAGAGACTGACCACAAGGGACTATTTGTTATTGGAGATTGCAGTGGAATTACCCATTCACTGTCACACGCATCAGCATCTGGCATATATGTTGCAAGACATATAGCATCAAATATTAATAATTAAAAGGAGGAACTTAAATGTTAGACAAGAAAATTTATGATTTGATTAATGATCAAATTAACAAGGAACTTTATTCAGCATATCTATATGTTGACTTTTCTTATTATTTCGGAGGAAGAGGACTTTCTGGATTTGCTTCATGGTATATGAAGCAAGCTAAGGAAGAAGTTGAACATGCAGAAAAATTTATTAAGTATGTTCATGACAATGGAATGAAGGTTGAGCTTCTTGCAATCGCAAAACCTGATAAAACTCTTGATGATGATATGAAAGTTTTGAAGATGGGTCTTGAACATGAGCAATATGTTACAGGTCTTATCAACAAAATTTATGATGCAGCATTTGAAATCAAGGATTATAAAACTATGGGATTCCTCGATTGGTTCGTTAAGGAACAGATAGAAGAAGAAGCTAATGCTGAAGAACTTATTTCTAAGTATGAATTATATGCAGGCTGTGAAGCTGGACTTTACTCACTTAATAAAGAACTTGGTAAGAGAGAAGGTTGCTAACAATCACATAATTAATAATAATTAAAGGAACATGTAATATGTTCCTTTTTTTATACTATACTAAATAATAATTTTGTTGTATAATTACTCTATGAATTCGTTTTTAAACATAATTATTATGCACTTGTAATTGTTAAATTTTTTGTTTCTTTCATATGCGGTTTTTTAATTGGAATGGAAAGGCAGCGCCATAATAAAAATGCAGGCGCTAGAACTCATCTTACGATTTCTCTTTCAGCAACTGCTCTTATGATTCTTGCCATTGAATGCTTTAATGAAACAAATGCAGGTGATATTACAAGAATCGCAGCTGCAGCAATACAGGGCATGGGCTTTCTTGGTGCAGGTGTAATATTACATAATGTTAAAGATGATCAGGTTAGAGTAGAAGGAATTACTACTGCGGCAATAATGTGGGCTACTACAGTTGTTGGTCTATGTATAGGCTTTGGTAAATTTTTTATAGGTATACTTCTCACAATTGGTATGCTTATAATAAGTAATATCGATACACGTAAAAAATAAAGATAATTTTAATCTAGTACTATTATTCCATAAATTTCTCGTATTTACATTATTTTTTGGCATATAACCAAAGCTATTTTATTGACACAAAATCTAAAATATAGTAAAATTAAAAAGCTTTTTGGGCAGTATTTTTTTGCTCTAAATTTTTGGACTTTAATTATTTATTGCCGAATTAGAGGAATTTTTTTTGCGCTTAAAAGCAAATTTTAAAAAAGGAGGTATGTGATGCCTACGTTTAATCAATTGGTTAGAAAGGGTAGAAAAACTTCTACTAAGAAGTCAACTGCACCAGCTCTTCAAAAAGGTTTTAACTCTATAAAGAAGAGAGCAACAGACTTAAGCTCACCACAGATGCGTGGAGTTTGTACAGCAGTTAAGACGGCAACACCTAAGAAGCCTAATTCAGCTCTTAGAAAAATTGCCAGAGTTCGTCTTTCTAATGGTATGGAAGTAACAAGTTATATTCCAGGCGAGGGTCATAATTTACAAGAGCACTCTGTTGTTATGATTCGTGGCGGGCGTGTTAAGGATCTTCCAGGTACAAGATACCACATCATAAGAGGAACACTTGATACTGCTGGCGTTGCTGACAGAAAGCAAGCTCGTTCTAAATATGGTGCTAAAAAACCAAAAGAAAAAAAGTAAACTAAATTAGTTTACTGATAGCGTTTTAGTAGGACACATACGAATAGATATATTCATGCAACCTACGTCAAAGCGCTGACTTATGTAAAATGAAACATTTTACAA
>CAMJPD010000038.1 GCA_946407765.1 uncultured Lachnospiraceae bacterium | reverse complement strand
GCCTGAGCAGGAATATATTTTAAATATGCCATATCAAAATCTTCCTTCCACCCTATGAAGGAATGGTCCGTTCCTCTAAATGCTACGAAGTAATTGTTTTTAGACAATCTAAATGTCATTGCTGAAAACTGTTCACCTATATTTTTACTTGTTTTTTCCTGATAATATATTATGTCTAGATCTCTAAAGCGAGGATTTGATGCAAGGTTTGTTAATAATTTCAAAGAACTGTTTTGGTCAAATACATCATGAACCATCTCATCCAAATATTTTCTGTTATAAAGATCCTTTATTTTAATTTCAGAAAATGAATTCTTTTTATACACATCACTATTTATATGATAGTAAGAAAGCCAAGATAAAACTATGCTATCTATTTCGTTGAAAGGCTTTTCATCGAAAGTATAAAGATATTTTTCTGCATAATCATTAATGTTTTTCATAGACTTATATTAACATAATTTACATCTAGTGCAAATGTTATTGTTATTAAAAAGCAAGTCTTATGACTTGCTTTAACTTTTTAAAAAATGGAGCTGACGGGAGTCGAACCCGTGTCCGAAACAAAATTCACATTCCTTCTTCTATCATAGTCTATATTTTAAATTCCCAAAAATACACTCTACAGACAAAAAATATTTTTGGTAGCCCTTTTGATACTTACAAGACTTAAAGGGCGTCGCCTTGCAGTGTCTCACAAAATTGAACCCTATAAAGCTATGTGAGGACTCGCATTATGAGGGTCATGCTGCAATTAGGCAGCAAGTGCTAATCTGTTTTCGTTAGCGTTTATTTTGTTTGCTGCTTAACGCGCTCCGCCTACGGATAGCTTCTAATGCTTCAATCGCCCCGTCGAAACCGGTGCAACCCCAAATTTGTAAAAAGATTCTAACACAAATCACTTTACATATCTACTTTAATTTTATTACTTTTTTATTACAATATTTAATATTTCTTATGTATATTTCATTTATTGATTTTATGGATTCTTTTTGCTATTATAATAGAAACAAAATGGTAAAGGGGCACTTACCGTTTCAGTAACAATTTAATATGAGGTTTTAAAATGGTAAAGAAAGTAACAAAGAAGAAAGCCACTACGGCTAAAAAGTCCCCTACCAAAAAGAGCACTACAAAAGCAAAATCTAAAAGTACAAAAGTAAGCAAGAAGACTAGTGCAAAAAAAGCTGCTACAAGTAAGAAGCAAGCAAGTACAGCAAAAAAGACTACAAGCCATACTAAAGTATCATGGTTCTTCTTCTAAAATTTAAAATTCTATCTAAAGAGAATAAATAAAAGTTCTGCCAATAATGCAGAACTTTTTTATTTGCCACTATCTAAAATTGTACTTATATAGATTATGGATATTGGAGACTCGATGCATGGGATCTTGTTTCAAAAGTGCCAAGACGCACTTTTACTATCCCATCTTTATCTGGAAGTGATATTACCTCGCAAGTTGTTCCAAGACTTGTAGCATAAACCTTCATCCCTATCTTTATCCTATCCAAAGGAACTACTTCTTTATTTTCTCTTTCTTCAGTAAAAATATTTTCTCCAAGTTCCTTATTAAAATCATTCAGTCTTCCCCTGCTTTTTTCTAGCATATTTATGCTTTCTGCACTCTCAATTTCTTTAAGAGTTTCCCTAATCTGAGCTTTAGTATTTCTTATCATGGCCTTTGCTTCATCTCGAGCCTTATTTACCATCTCATTTTTTTGCTCATTAAATTTTGAAAGGCTTGTTTCATATGTATCCTTTAAGATAAGAGCATCTTTTTTTATTTTTGTAATTTCTTCTTTTTCTTTTTCTATGAGCCTTTTTTCTTCATTCAGCTTATTTATAATATCAAACAAATTATTTTCATCTTTAGATAGGCCTTTCTTGGCATTTTCAATAATTTCTTCCTTAAGGCCAAGTCTTCTAGAGATTGATAGGGCATTACTTCCTGCTGCAGTGCCAATTATAAGCCTATATGTTGGGGCAAATGTTACATTGTCAAACTCACATGCACAAGGACTTACTCCTTCTTCATTAAGAGCATAAATTTTAATTTCAGGATAATGAGTTGTCGCCGCAACAATTTGCTTTTTTTCTAGAAGATATTTAAGTATTGAAATTGCAAGAGCAGCACCTTCGCTTGGATCAGTACCACCACCAAGTTCATCAAGTAAGATTAGGTTTGTGCCTTCAAGATTATTTATTATGCTAATTAGATTTGTCATATGAGACGAGAATGTTGAAAGACTTTGTTCTATAGATTGCTCATCTCCTATGTCAGCATAGATTTTGTTAAATATAGGAAGAGTGCTGTTGTCACTACATGGAATAAACATTCCGCTTTGGGCAAGGAGAGAACATAGTCCAAGAGTTTTAAGAGCAACTGTTTTACCGCCAGTGTTTGGACCTGTAATTATGAGCTGCCTTATTCCTTTTTTCATATAAATATTTTGAGGAACTATTGCAGCACTATCTATAAGTAGGTGTCTTGCATTGATTAGATTTAATGTGTACTCACTAGCATCATCATTTTCTGTGTTTATAAAATTAGGTTTTGTTAATTTGTGCTTTATTGAATATTCAGATTTAGCAAATACAAAATCTATTTTAGATAATAGATTGTAATTGTTTTCTATGTTTAAAGCATAAGGCATTATCTTTTGTGATATGTCATTTAAGATATTGTCTATTTCTCTTTCTTCGTCACTTTCTATTTTTCTTATTTCATTTACTATGTCAGCAACTTCATAAGGCTCTATGAAAAATGACTGCCTTGACTGAGACTGGCCAACAAGGATACCCTGTATGTCCTTTTTATTTTCAAGACGAACCATAAGACAGTAGTGACCTTCCTTTAAGGTCCACGTATCTTCCATAAGTTTAGATGAATTTTTGCGTATCAGTGAGTCAAGAGTTTTATATACTGATGATTCTTTTTCTTTTCTTTTTTTACGAAGTGATGCAAGAATGCTACTTGCATTATCTTTTACGTATACAGGTTCTGCATCTGTATATAAAGTGTATTCAGTTATATTTCCATAAGCAAGTGAGCCATTAATTATATCTAAAGCTTCATTAAGTACTTCTAATTTATCAAATATTTCATAGAGCGAACTAAAACTTAGCGAATCTTTTAGTTCGTTTCTGTATTTGCCTTCATATTTAGTCATATTTATAGCAAGAGTTAAAATTTCCCTTATATTCCAAAGTTCATATTTATCAAGCGACAATTTATTTTTAAGCCTTGATAAACTATAGTCTATAGAAGAAAATTTTATAAAATTAGGAGAGCCTATCCTATTAATTCTTTTTACCCCTTCATCAACAAGGTCTATCTCATCATTTATATAGCTTATGTCAGATGTAGGCGTAAGTTTTAAGATTTGCTTTTTTACATGCTCAAGATAAGAAAACTCTGCTATCTGTTCCTTGATTCTACTAAATTCTAGGGCTCTTAGTGTTTTTTCTTGTATAGTTTCCCTCATGGGCCTTATTACCTTAATTTATTCTTTATAAAAATGATCGCTCTTGCAAGACCTAGGAAAACTATGACAAATACTAAAACTACATAGAACACGCCTATGCCTAGAGTTGCTTCGCTAACATTTCCTAGATCAAAGCCAAACCAACCGCATGGTGCTTTAAAATTTAAAAAATTATATGGGGCACTCATTTCTACTGCGCCAGGTTTCCATCTAACTCCGCAAAGGCTAAGAATTACTATATATACTTCATAAATTACAGGAGGAAGGACTGCATAAAATGCATCACGTGGCTTATATTCATAATCATAATTTACAACGAAGAAATCTATTATGGCAAATATTGGAGAAATTATATGAAAGGCAAGGCTGCCATATGTGTCTTCTGCTAGTGATGCAAGGTATCCTCTTTCATATGTAGGTGCAAGAATTACATTATATACTATAAATGTAATCATTATAAATACAGTCGCAAGAAGGCGCATTATATGGAATTTTGACGGGATGTCCTTTACAGCTTTTATTTCTACATATATAAATATTGCATTAGTGATTCCAATAAATAAATTAGCAAGCATAGTAAAATAGGTCATCTTTATAGGCTCTTTGGTCATGACAGCAAATCCATATATAACAGCACATAGCGATATTAACTTAAATATTATATTTTTATGTACAATTTTCATTCAAAATTCCTTTAATAATAATTATATCAAATCAGTGATTCATTTCAATATATTGTATTTTTGGACATAAAAAAACTGGGGGCCTTTTAAGCCCCCAGCTTCTTTTCTTACTCTATAGAGATATATTTGGGTTCTGGTTTTTGTTCAACCTTTTCTACCTTTGGGATATTGAGTGTGAGAACACCATTTTCAAGTTTTGCTTTTATGTCCTCAGTTTTTACATCATCTCCAACATAGAAGCTTCTGCTTGCCTTACCATAGAATCTTTCACGTCTTATGAAATTAGACTTTTCATCTTTCTCATTTACTTCGTTCTTAGATTCTACATTTACTGTAAGGTAACCCTCATTTACTTCAGCCTTGATATCTTCCTTCTTGATACCTGGGGCAGATATATTAAGTTCAAAATCGTGCTCATTTTCCTTTACGTCAGTTCTTAAAAGTTCATTATATCCTTTTGAGAAACCGACTTCACATCCACAGTTGTCACTTTCTCCAAAAAAGTTATCCCAAAAATTATCTCTAAAAATACTTGGCATATACATAATCATTGTCCTCCTTGTCTTTTGATGGTGCTAATATATCATATTTGTTAGCACTTGTCAAGTGCGAGTGCTAACAAAATTGTGAACTTTTTGTGAATTTTTCGATTAAAAAAGCACGGTTTCCCGTGCCTTTTCATATGTGGTTTTTACCCGTTTATTATAGCTTTTTCCCATCTGCCCCTACTTGAGAACCATCTGGGGTAATAGAATTTACAAGCATACTACCATCTTCAGTGAAATAATACAGGGCTCCATCTATTTGTTTCCAGCCTATTATCATCTTGCCTTCATTTGCCCCTTTTTCTGTTTCAAAGAAATACTTCTTAAAATCTGCTGTTTCTACCCAGCCAGTTACCATATATCCTGCTTCGTCAAAATAATAAGTATCATTTACAGGAACTGTAGTTGGTACATTGTTAATCATTAATGTTTCCACACCTACTACTTGATAGAATCCATTTAATGCCTGACTTTGAATACCAAATGGATTAATATAATTCATTTTATATTTTAGCGATAAACTATCTATTTCCCATGTAACAAATGCTTTGTTTACCTGGTCGCTTAATATTTTAGTGGTAGTTATTGTTTTTGATGGAGTAAATCCTGCTCCCATATTAAGCGGAGATATTCCAACGAGGCCGCCACCGCCGCCGCCACCTCCTCCTCCGCCACCACCGCCTCCTCCGCCGCCGCCGCCACCGCCGCCTGTTGGTGCAGGTGCTGGAGTAGGATTAGGTGCTGGAGTTGGATCTGGTGTTGGATCTGGGTCTGGTGTTGGATCAGGTGTTGGATCAGGGTCTGGTGTTGGATCAGGGTCTGGTGTTGGATCTGGATCCGGTGTTGGTGCCGGATCAGTTTCTTCCTCGCCAGTATCTTCTTCCCACTGTGCAACTAAGTTTGCATTATACTGATATGTTTTTTCTATTTTAGTAATTATATTAGATCCGCCACTATACTTCCAACCTTTGAATACATAATTATCTTTTTTAATATTATCTTTTGTAGGAAGTGTTAGTTCTACTCCCATCTTTCTTGTTGTCGTTGGCGTAAAGCCACCTATCCATGAGCCGCCATCTAATTCATAATTTATAGACAAGTCTTCTGTTTTAACAGTTATAGGAAGTTCATATATATAATCACCATTAAATTTATCTTTTATTGTTATATTAAGTTTGTCATCACCTTCTTCAATTGCAGAATTTGCTGATGGGTCAAATTCAAATAAATGTTTATTTTCATCATTATATTTGTAAAAAGTTTTTGCAATTCCAGGTGTCGTTGAGAGTTGAACAGTAAGGTCTGTAGGATCAAATATTTGCCCTGGGTAGTAGGTATTGAATTTAGCTTGTTGCGCAGCTGACATAGCAATTTCATCTGACTTTATGCCAGAGCCTACTGGACTAAATGTTACCTGACAATTTTCATCAACGCTTGCAGATATTACTATTAAAAGGTCTTTTATAGATACTGAAAATGTATAAAAACCGTTTGGTTTTACTATATCATCAGTAGAGGTTACTATTACATAATCAACGCCAGGATATCCTTTAGGATTCTTATTACTATCATATCCATATGCATAAAGCATAATTGCATTATTAAATTTCTCAAACGGATCGTTCCAATACTTAGGATATGTGTCCTCATAAGAATAGAAAATTGATGGGTATACTTTAGTTAAGTTTTCTTTTACACTCTTGCCACTTTGCCATATTCCAACTCTTTCATTTCCTTCTCCCGATAAGTCTCCAGATATACCTGTATCAAGAGATAGTTTCTGACCAAATGGTTGCATATTATTTATATTTATCTTATAAGAATATTTTAAAATTTCTAGTGCGGCACTACTTGAAAATAATACTGGCAAATTAGGATCTATAATACTAAATTCTTTTTTATTATCATAAAGAACTTTTATATACTCACTGTCTTTTACTGTATCATTTGAGCTTACTGCATTTTGTATTACTTTGAAATAATCTTTTGTGTCATTATTATATTCTACTTCTTCAGTAGTATTATCTTCATAAGTTACTTTAACCTTGAGTCCATCAAGAGAAATAGTATCACCCTCGTTATAACTTAATTTTGTTGGCTTTGTAATTGATTCAACTTTTGCAATTTCTTTATCAGATACTGATGCACTTTTTACAGCTACCGTTTCGGCAGATTCAGACTCTGCCATTACTGTCTCAGGATTTGTTTCTTCTATCTTATTTTCTACTACTAGAGTTTCTGTTTCCGTTTCCGTTTCCGTTTCCGTTTCCGTTTCTGTTTCCGTTTCTGTTTCCGTTTCTGTTTCTGTTTCTGTTGCTTCTTCTGCTGCCCCAGCTTCTGCTTCCATTTCTACTTCTACTTCAGTTTCTGTATTAATCTCAGCTTCAGTCTCTTTTTCTGCTTCTTCTGTAATTTCTAAATTTTCAAGACTTATTATACAATCTGTTTCTTCGCTCTCGTACTCGTCATCTGTATTATTTTCTACTTTTTCATCTTCTTCTACTTCTTCTTCACTATCGCAGTCTTCTACATCTAAATCAACATCATTTTCGGCACTTTCAACACTTTCATTGGTCAAAGTGCTATCTAGATTCTCATTAGCAAGAGATGGAAAAACAATGCATATTACTAAACATACACATAAAAATAAGGAAAATATTTTCTTTAATGCCTTAAATTTCATCTACTACTCTCCGATGTTTATTTGGTAACAAAAAACAGTTTGGTTAATTATATAAGTTAATCAAACTGTTTTTTCTTTCTTTATTTATACCATATTTTAGGCTTCATAACCACCCACAAAATCTTAAAAATTTCTTAAAACAGCACGGTGTTTACACATATTATTTATTTTTAAAATGTTTTTTATAGAAATTTTTTACAATGATAGATACGAATACCCAGAAAATTAAGAGTAGGACTATTGCAAATATAAACTGTGGGGATTTAATATTGTCAGCATTTGACCCTATGTTCACATATAGATACATTCCAGGAATGATGCCTACCATTGTACTTGAAATAAAAATTAAATATTTATATCCTAAGGATCCACCTATATAATTTAGCATAGTGTAAGGAATAAATGGAAGAAGTCTTAAGACTGCCATGAGTGCAAATCCATCATTGTCACTTGCTACATTTTTAATTTTTTGGTAAACATCAGGGTATTTGGTCCTTGCAAATCTATCAACCATCTGAGATGCAAAATATTTTGCTAGGAAAAATGTTAATGTACTATTTATAAATGCTGCTACTACTGTATATATAAATGCATTTTTTGTTCCAAAGACAAAACCTGCAGCAATTGCCATAGGCGTTATTGGCGCAAAAAATGTTGGAAGTATAGAAAATAATAATATATATATTTTAGGGGCCGATCCACTTTCATTATTAATAACAGATTTAAATTCCTCTACTGTAGATATATGTAGTGTTCTAACAAATATAGCTGAAGCAACAATAAAGATTATAAAAAAAACAAACTTTATTATAACAATCTTATTTTCGTCAAAAGACTCTTTGCTACTCTTCATATTACTTCGTTACTATCTAAAATTATTGTAAAAGGACCATCATTGAGGAGTTCAACCTTCATATCGCCTCCAAATTCTCCCCTTTCAACTTTCATATTTTCATAAGTTTTTGCTTTCGCTATAATATATTCATACATTTTATTTGCAAATTCAGGATTTCCAGCTTTGAGAAAACTTGGTCTATTTCCTTTCTTACAATCGGCATATAAAGTAAATTGAGATACAAGAAGAAGATCTCCTCCTACATCACTTAATGATAAATTTGTTTTTCCTTCTGCATCGTCAAATATACGAAGTTTAATCATCTTATCTACCATCTTATCAGCAATTTGCTCTGTATCATCTTCACAAATTCCAATTAAAACAAGAAAACCCTTGCCTATTTCACCAATTGTCTTACCATCTACAGTAACACTCGCCTTTGTTACTCTCTGAATCACAAATTTCATAGAATTCTCCAGTAATATATTATTCTAATGCCTTTGTTAATACATCAAGATTATCTTCCATAATAGAAATATATGTACTTCCCGCTTGAGCATCTTTCGAAGTTGTCCCTTGCATAGAGTTAAGTGTTAATATTTCTTGATTTTTTTCTTTAGTATTTGTTTTTATTGTCTCTGCTATTCTGCCATTGCTTCCTTCTATTTTCATAATATTTTTAAGTCCTAGTTCGTCTACCTTCTTGGCAAGAAATATTATTGTTTCAAAACTTGCTTCTGTCTCTGCTGAACAACCTGAAAATGCTGCATAATAAGAAAGTCCATAGTCGTCTACCATATATCTAAATGGGAATCTATCACCAAATAGTAGAGTTTTAACTGCAGCATTCTTAGTCAATTCTATATACTTACTATCTAATTCATCTAGCTTAGTAATATATTTCTGAGTATTAGTTATATATTCTATTTCATTCATCTTATCCATATCACATATTTTGTCACATATTTCTTGAGCAAGTATTTTTGCATTCTTTATGGATAGCCATACATGTTCATCATATTCTAATTCATTATGGTGATTTTCTTCATGCTCACCATCTTCATCATGCTCTTCATGTTCATCTTCCATGCCTTCAACAACTTCTTCATGCTTAACATTTTCGCCAAGTGCTTCAATTAAATTTATAACTCTTAGATTAGGATTTGTAGAATGAGAAAGTGCTCCTTCAACCCACTTATCGGACTCACCGCCTACATATATAAACATATCGCAGCCTGCAATCTTCATAATATCATCTGCTGTTGGCTGATAATTATGTAAATCTATGCCAGAATCAAGCAATAAACTAAGTTCTATTTTAGATGGATTTTCTCCAAGAATATTTTTTACCCAGTCATACTGCGGAAAAGTCGTTGCAACTATTTTATATTGATGAGGCTCGCTACCTATAGTTCCTTCCTTAGCCTCAACTTGCACATTCTTATTAGCACATGCAACAAAACATAAGCTTCCTATTAAAATTGTTATAAAGGCAAATATTTTTTTCATAAGATTCTCCATAATTACTGGCTGAAATGATTATACTCTACAACATTCTATATGTCAAAAAGACTTATTATCACTAATATGATTTTCAATTAGAACTATTGTTTCGACTGTGTTTTGTTTGAGCAACCGAATTGTATCGCCCTCAGAACCTTCATA
>CAMJPD010000037.1 GCA_946407765.1 uncultured Lachnospiraceae bacterium | reverse complement strand
GTCTATTTCAAGATACTAAAGAAGAAGAGTGGAATGAAATAATAAATTCTAATTTAACATACATGTTTAATGCAACCAAAGCTGTCTTGCCATATATGATACACGGAAAAAACGGCCTTATAGTTAATATTTCATCTATTTGGGGTATAGTAGGCGCAAGTTTAGAGACAATATATAGTGGAACAAAAGGTTTTGTAAATACATTTACAAAAGCACTAGCTAAGGAACTTGAGCCATCTAATATAGATGTCATCGCATTTGCCCTTGGCATGGTTGATACAGAAATGAACTCTCACCTAAGTGATGAAGAAAAAAATGAAATAGCAAAATCTCTTGATGGCGGTAAACTTTTTACTAAAGAAGAAATCGCACAAAAAATATTTGAACATGCCACAAACAAAAATTTTAAAACAGGCTCCATCATCTCCCTCGACAACGGCCTAGTAAACTTATAATAAAGAATGTATGTTCTAATCAACTAAATACATCACACAAAATTGAAACAATCCCTATTTTATGATAAAATCAAACTTGTATGGTTAAGGAATTAAAAGACTTATCAGTTAAATATGCCATCAATTTGTTTGAATGGCATACTTTTAATTCTAAAAACACAAGTCTAGAGAAGGACTCAAGAATTTTAATTTATGGCGATTGTAGATATGATTTTGCTAGGGTCCTTGCAAGAAGAGTAAGTAAAGTATATGTAATATTTGAAACAGCTCTTGCCAAGGAAACTTTTCTTGGAAATAAAAACGAAGAAGATAATATCTTTGTAGCCAATATTTTAATAAGTTCACTAGATAGTCACAAGAAAGTACAAAAGGAAAAGCAAGAAGGAATAGATATAGAAGTTACTATAGATGAGTTAAGAGACTTAGATTATGTAATAGTTCCATTCCCATCAAGAGATATAATTAGAGATAGATCACTTTTTGAATTTACAAAATATCTTATATCAGAATTTACTAACAATACTGGCTCTGTGATGATGGCATTTGATAATTCAAGAAGTGTTGATATAGTTGCAGGAAAGAAGAAAGAATCTGATGAATCATATTATTCATATGATGATATTAAAAAAGCAAGTGATAGTCTTAAGGAAATTTATTCAGGCGAGGTAAAGCTTTATTTCCCACTGCCAGAATTTAAATTTCCTCTAAGAATTTATAGTGAGAAATATTTGCCTAAGCTTGAAGATGAAGATAAGAAGACAAGAAATTTAGTTTCTCTTGGAATTTTCGAAGAATGGGCATCTTCATATATATTTTTATTTGAAGCAAGTAAAACTTCTTGGCCACTAGAAAAACCTATAGAAGAAGAGCCAGAAGAAAATGGTTCAGAAGACTTAGAAGATGTACAAGAACAAAAACTTAAGAAAAATAAAAAATCTAAAAAGGAAACCAAGAAAAGTTTAAGCAGTATAACCACAGAAGATGATAAAGAAGTTAATAAAAAAGATGATTTTGATTTAGATAAATTTGAAATTATCTATAC
Organism: uncultured Lachnospiraceae bacterium; assembly: GCA_946407765.1. GTDB lineage: Bacteria > Bacillota > Clostridia > Lachnospirales > Lachnospiraceae > UBA3633. Next base: position 9,060 of record CAMJPD010000037.1, on the reverse strand, counting down.
AAAATATAATACCAACAGAAGTCCATCTTATGCATTAAAAACTCAGATAATAGAAGATAAAGATGGCAATCGTTTTGTAGTAAAGAAGGCAATCACTAAAGAAGCCAATAGACATATAGAAGATATGATAAAAAGGCCAGCTCTGCTTGATAATAAGAATGTAGAAATATTAGAGCCAGTAAAATATGTTTTTGGTAATGATGCTCTAGATGGACTTGGATATAGCATATATCCATTCCTTAAGGGTGAGATAGTTTCAGATATAATTATCAGCAAGATAAAATCAGGTAAGCCAGAAAAAATTGCCATTCTTAATTATATGAATAAACTCATAGGCAAGGAAAGTGGTGACATAGAAAAATATAATTTAGATTGTTTATTTTCTAATGCAATAGAAGTTGGCGGCAAGCTTTATGTAATAGATGGCGAGTGGATAGGAACTAATGTAACAGAAGTAAACTTTTTGAAATATAGAATACTTCGTTATTTTTATGAATCATCACGTCAAGAATTATCTGCTGAAACATTTACTGATTTCTTAAAAACATTTGGCATAAGTAGTGAGGATGAACAACGTTTTGATAAATTAGAAGAAGCATTCCAGCAAAGTGTTCACGGTGGTGCAGGTGAGTCCGATGTAAATTTATATAATGAAAATAAAGACGATATATCTAAATATTTCTATATTAAAGCACTTCTCGATAGGGCCAATGAGAAAATAGAAAGGATAGAAGGTAATAAAAGTGCCAATGAAATCCATATAAATAGAATATATGAGCTACTTAGATTAACTAATGCCCATGCAGGAAACCTTGAGAATGTAATTGTAAACTTACGCCACGAAATTGATGAGATGGCCAAGGTTATCAACCACCTTAATAAGCATGAATCTTTAATATATAAAGTAGGAAGAAGAGTTAAGAAATTATTTGATGCAGCCTTCCCTACTGAAAGTAAACGCAGAAAGATAGCAAAGTATATAGGTCAGACATTTATACATCCATTTAAGATGTTCAGACTTTATTTTACTAAGGCAGGAAGAAATATTTTAGATGGTGACTTTAAAATTGGAACATGTTATTTTGAATACGGAAGACTTAATATTAGCCAGACAGAAAATCCCAAAGTTTCAATTATCATACCTTGTTACAACCAAGTTCGTTTTACTTATCTTTGTGTTAAGTCAATTATTGAAACAACAAATTTTGAAAATTATCCTTATGAAGTAATTATTGCAGATGATAATTCTAAAGATGCAACAAAAAATATTACTAATTATATAAACGGTGCAATTCACATAAGAACAGGAAAGAACCTTGGCTTCCTTAAAAATTGTAACAACGCAGCTCTATCTGCAAGAGGCAAATACTTAGTCTTCCTAAATAACGACACAGTCGTTAAGGAAAATTGGCTCTCATTACTTTATGATCTTATGGAAAGAGATCCTATGATTGGTCTTGCTGGATCAAAATTAATTTTTGCAGATGGAACACTTCAAGAAGCAGGCGGTGTAATTTGGTCTGATGGAACAGGATGGAATTATGGACGTGGAGGAGATCCTAAAGCAACTGAATATAATTATGTTCGTGAAGTTGACTATATCTCTGGTGCATCAATCATGACAAGAAAGAATGTCTGGGATGAAATCGGCGGCTTTGATGAAAGATATGCCCCAGCATATTGTGAAGATAGTGATTATGCATTTGAAATAAGAAAATATGGAATGAAGGTTGTTTATCAACCTGCAAGCGAAGTTATACATTATGAAGGAATATCTAATGGAACTGATGTAAACAAGGGTATTAAGAAATATCAGATTATCAACGGCAAGAAACTTGTTGAGAAGTGGGAATATGAATTATCAAAACAATTCCCATCAGGTCCAAATCCTAATGCATTTAGAGCAAGAGAAAGAGCAATGGATAAGAAGATTATTTTATTCATTGATCACTACATACCAACATGGGATAAGGATGCAGGATCTAAGACAACCTTCCAATATATTAAATTATTTATTTCTAAGGGATATATAGTAAAATTCTTGCCAGATAATTTTATGAACTCAGAACCTTATGGAAGTATACTAGAACAGATGGGTGTAGAACTTTTGTATGGAACAAAACTTGAAGCAGATATATGGTCATACCTTCAGAAGAATTCAAGGAACATAGACTTTGTTTATTTGAACAGACCACATATTGCAACAAAATATATTGATTTCATAAAATCTAATATGACATCTAAGATTATATATTATGGACATGATCTTCACTTCCTTAGAGAGATGAGAGAGTATGAACTTACAGGTAATAAAGAAACTCTTACAGAGAGTAGATATTATAAGAGCATAGAGCTTTCTGTTCTCTATAAGGCAGATATGAATTATTATCCATCTAATATAGAAGTAGAAGAAATCAAGAAGATAGATGATAGAATTAAAGTTAAGGCAATCAGAGCTTATATATATGATGAAGAACCTATACAAGATAGGCCGCAGCCAAGAGAGAAAAAGTTATTATTTGTAGGAGGATTTGCTCATACACCTAATAAGGATGGAATAATCTGGTTTGCCCAGTCTATACTCCCATATATTAAATCAAGAATTCCTGATGTAGTTGTTGAAGTAGTAGGTTCTAATGCCGATGAAAAATTGAAAGAAGATATACAAAATGCATCAATTAATTTACTTGGATTTGTTAGTGACGAGCGCTTAAAGCAGCTCTACGAAGAGGCATCAGTAGTAATAGCACCACTTCGTTATGGTGCAGGAGTTAAGGGCAAGATAATAGAAGCCCTATCTCACCAATGTGCAGTTGTAACAACTGAGTGCGGTGCAGAAGGTATAGAATATGCAGATAAAATAATGAAAGTTGCAACATCTTCAGGCGAGTTCGCCCAGATGGTTATTAATTTATTGGAAAATGAGAATGAAAGAAAGATGCTTAGTATGCTTGCAAGAGATTACATTAACAAGACCTATACAGCTGACTCTGCGTGGGAAATAATTGAAAAAGATTGGCAATAATAAATTTTGCATGCCAATATAAAGACAATGGAAAGTAACAAGAAAAATAGCATCAAACAAATCGCAAATAATAAAAAAGCATATCATGATTATTTTATATTGGAAAAATTTGAATGTGGCATAGAACTTTTTGGAACAGAAGTAAAGTCAATAAGAAGCGGAAGTTGTTCTATTAAGGAATCATTTTGCAGAGTAGATAAGAAAGAAGTTTATGTAGAAAATATGCATATCAACCCATATGAGAGAGGAAATATATTTAATAAAGATCCATATAGAACAAGAAAACTCCTCCTTCACAAGAAAGAAATTCTAAAGATAGAACTAGAACTTAAAAACCAAGGTATAACTTTAATTCCACTATCAGTTTATTTTAAGGGCAGCAAGGTTAAGCTTGAGATAGGACTTTGCAAGGGTAAGAAATTATACGACAAGAGAGAAACATCTAAGAAGAAAGAGATGGACAAGAAGGCAGATTATGCAAGTAAGAAACTTGTAAAGAGTAAATAATATGCAAGGTATATCAACCAAGAAAAATTTCATATGGTATTACATACAGCAATTTGTGACACTATCTATGTCAATTATTACTGCACCTTATCTTGCAAGAGTGCTCGGCAGTAGAAATCTTGGCATATTTAGTTTTACTTTTTCAAATGCTAATTTTTTATATGTTATCGCTCAACTTGGAACACTATCTTACGGAGTTAGACAGATTGCACTAAATAGAGATGATAAATATGAACGATCTAAAACATTTTGGGAGATAGAGTTATTAACAGTCATAACATCTATATCAGCAATTATTATATTTTTAATATTTATATCTTTTCAGAAGGAATATCAATTTTTTTACTATCTTTGGATTTTATTTATACTTGCAGTAACATTTGATATATCTTGGTTTTATTCAGGAATAGAACATTTTGATGAAACACTTATAAGAACAGTCATATTTAAAATACTAGGAATTATTGCAATATTTATATTTGTTAAAAATCCTGATGACTTATATAAATATATAATTATTTATTCACTTATGTATCTTGCTCCTAATCTTTCTATGTGGACTTCTATTTTTAAATATGTAGATTTTGTTCAATTTAATAACCTAGATGTCCTTAAGCATTTTAAGGAAACCTTTATTTATTTTATTCCAGCAATAACTTCGTCTATATATGTAATACTTGATAAGTCTATGCTAGGATTTTTAATAGAAGATAAGAGAGAAAATGGTTATTATGATGCAGCAAATAGAATAGTAAAATTTGGCGAGGCAATTTCATCTATAGTTATAACAAGAGTTTTTGAACCTAAGACCAATCATTTTTATAAGGCAGGCCAGATGGACAAGATAAAACAGTCAATAAATCTCTCACTTAATTTTACTATGTTTGCTAGCATAGGTTTTGTTTTTGGAATATTTGCAATAGCAGATGATTTTGTTCCAGCATTCTTTGGCCCAGACTTTCTTAAAGCAAGCTTGCTCCTTAAGATTATGTCTATAATTATAGTAATAACTTCTATCACATTTGTTCTAGAATATGAATATTTAATTCCAAGCGGCAAGAGAAATAAGATTAATAGATTTGTAATCATAGGCGCCATATCTAATTTGATACTTAATTATATATTGATTAGAAAATTTGCAAGTATAGGAGCTGTAATTGGATCTATAGTAGCAGAATCTATAGTAATGATAGGATTTTTCATTTCGGCAGATAACATAATTTCACCTATTAAAATACTTGATGCAGTGAAGAATAAAATACTTGCCGGACTTGCAATGTTTATTGCAATAAGTTTTATAAAATTAATTTTGTCTATGATGGGCTTTGAAAATTTAATTATAGGCTTGATACTTCAAGTTATATTAGGATCTCTTGTTTACATATTTGTTCTATATTTACTTAAAGACCAAATGATTGATTTTAAAAAGAATCTAGATGCGATTTAATGATAATAAATACGAAATTATGATATAATTAGCCTATGTACAATGAAGTTAGAACAAGCTTCAGAAAGCACATAGATTTTATTTTCATTGATATTTTATCGATGGAAATTTCTTTTTTTATTGCTTACTTTTTAAGAAATGGTAATTTTAATGTTCTTGCCACAGAAGAGTATAGGACTATAGTTATAGTTATACTTTTTGCTAATCTTATAGCATGCTATCTATTCAATAGCATGCAGGATGTTATAAAAAGACCTTTTCAATTAGAATTATATGCAACATTTAAACAATGTACTCTTACGGAAGCAATACTACTTCTATTTTTATTTGCTACTAAGACAAGTATAGATTTTTCAAGACAGATCGTTCTCTTATTCCCATTTATATATTTTGTTATTACAGTTATAACAAGAACCATTTATAAAAAGCTCCTAAGAAAATTTTACAAGAATACAAAATTTAAAGAATTTTTAGTTATAACTACTAAGGATAGAGCAAGAGAGATATATACAAAATACCAGAATACAGTAAATGATATTCATATAAAAGCATTTGCCATAGTAGATGAAGATATGACTGGCAAGATGATAGAAAATGTTCCTGTTTCGGCAAGTAGAGAGAGTCTCATAAAATATTTAATGCTTGAGCATATAGATGAAGTTTTGATAAGTATTGTAGGCGAGAACGATTATAAGAAAGATATTATAGAAAAAATTAATTCCATGGGACTTGTCATCCATGTTGAAATTGATTATGTGGATAGTATAGTAGGATCTAATAATAAAGAATTTGTAGAACATATTTTTGATTATACAGTTCTTACATGCTCTGTTAATACTATAAGTTCTCTCCAGCTTGTGGTTAAGAGACTTATGGATATTTTTTCTGGAATCATAGGAACAATTCTTACTATAATTTTTGCAATTATAATTGGTCCTATCATCATGATAAAATCACCAGGCCCTATCTTTTTTAAACAAAAAAGAGTAGGTAAGAGTGGCAAGATATTTAATATGTATAAATTTAGAAGCATGTATATGGATGCCGAGGAAAGAAAGAAGGAATTACTTTCTAAGAATGAACAAGAAGATAATCTCATGTTCAAAATGAAAGACGACCCAAGGATAATAAAAGGCATAGGCCACTTTATTAGAGATTATTCTATAGACGAATTCCCACAATTTATAAATGTTCTTAAGGGAGATATGTCTCTTGTTGGCACAAGACCACCAACAGTAGATGAGTGGGAAAAATATTCTATGCACCATAGAGCCCGCCTTGCAATAAAACCAGGAATCACAGGCCTCTGGCAAGTATCAGGTCGTAGTAACATAAAAAATTTTGACGAAGTAGTAAAACTTGATATGCAATATATTAGAAACTTTTCAATCTGGCTCGACGTCAAAATCATCCTCAAAACCTTTATCGCTGTCTTCAGCAAAGCAGGCGCAAGATAATGATACATACACCAAGCCTTTTGAAAACAGAAAAATTTGATAAATTATTTGAAGACCTAATGTGTGCAAACATTGGTTTATATATAATAACATCAGTATTTCAGCAATCAGTTATTGCATCATCATTTGCTCAATTAAATCATAAATTAATGTGGGTTAGTTTTTTTATTCCCATGATTAAAATCGCCTATGATTTTTTGAGGGGTAAATATTATTTATTAGAAAGCATAATATATTTTCTTATAATTCTTCTTGGGTATTATATAAGACTTAAGTCAGCAAGTGGTGGTCCACTTCTTCTTTTTTTATATATTGCATCTTGTAGAAATATAGATCCTAAAAAATTTCTTAAAGTAGCATTCTGGTCACTAGTTATATCACTTGCTATTGCAGTGTTATCAGCAATATTACTTAATGAACATAGTAAAGATGTTTTGCAGAAACGATATGGCATGCAGAGAATTCGCCAAGCATTCGGTTTTGTATGGGTTACAATTTCAGCCAATATTTATCTAGCAATAGTTACATTATCAATTTTTGTTATTAAAAAATGGAAGATTTATCATTATATAGTTCTATTACTCTTTAATATATTTTTCTTTGTTGCAACCGATACTAAAAATCCATTTGCACTTTCTTTATTAACACTTATCCTTATCTTCATAAATGATTATAAGAGCAAGATTATAACAAGTATAATTTCAAAGCTAAATACTATTTTATATATCCTAGGTGCAGCATTTATTTTTATTGCATCTATAATTTATAATCCAAGTAGTAAATTGTTATCATTTTTAAACAATATATTATCAGGAAGACTTTATTTTACACAAAAGGGCCTGGGGGCTTTTCCTATAACTTTATTTGGTGCAAGAACTTCTTATGGAGGAATTTGGATTGATTCTTCCTACGCTGATATATTATTTCTTAATGGTATAGTTTTTTTAGTACTTGTAATTATAATTCTTACAATTTATTCGTATCTAGCTTGTAAAAGAAACGACAACCTACTTATAATATTTTTATTTATAACTGCACTACATTCTATATTTGATACTCAGCTTATTATGCTTATGTATAATCCGATATTTGCATTATTTGCCTATTATGTAGTGCACGATAGTAAATTGGTAGAACAGTAAGATGATTAAGAATTTTATAAAATCATTAGATAAAGTGTTTAGTCGCACAGACATCATAATAGAAGTCTTTGTTATGGCCTCTATTGCTTTTTATATCATAGGAATTTCATTTAATTACTCTACAGCCATGAGTTTTCCTATTGCAGCAAGGATAGCAAGACTTTTGATAAGATCAAGTTTTGCATTGGTTATATTTACTACAATGTATACGATTTTAACTATGCAGTTTGATTTAAAAGTAACCGCCATTCTCATCATCATAGGATTTCTTCTTGCAATAAATTATTATTATGCACGTGATGGAAGACTCATGCTAGTTTATTGTTACAGTATAAGCAGTAAAAATATAAAACCAGAAAAAATTATGAGTGTCGCCTTGATCAGCATCTCATTTATATTAATATTTGTTATCTCACTAAGATTCCTTAATATAATTCCGGACATAACAGAATATATGACAAGAACTGATGGCAGCATACGTAACGGTCTAGGATTTTATGTAGCAAATGTTGCCTCATACCACTTCCTTACAATAACCCTACTATACATTTTTGTTAGAAAAGAAAAAATTACTATCGTCGAAATGATGATAATGTATATTATAAATTTTGCTATATTTAATTTAACCAAGACAAGAAATTCTTTTCTTGCAACTAATATAGCAATAACACTAACGATATTAGTTAAGTATATAAAAAGCGATAGGTTTCATAAAGTATTTGGCATAATTTCTACGGCTTCTTATATCTTAGGAGCAGCCTCAATATTTTTATTAACTCTATTTTATGGAACAGGAAATGAACTTGCTCTTAAATTAAACAAGCTACTTACAGGAAGATTAAGGCTTGCATGGGAAGGATTAAATTCTACATTTGGAGTTACTTTATTTGGACAAAATATTTCTACATATACAGGTTCTTATAGTGTCATAGATTCAAGTTATATAAACTGTCTTGTCGTATACGGGATCATATTTTTTATATTAATGTTAATATTGTTTACTACTTTTGTTCATTTTGCGGTTAAGGCAGGAGATAAGTATTTAGTAATAGTTCTTTTTGTTATTGCTTATTATTCTATATTTGATGGAGCATGGCTTATGTTCGGATATGATCCATTCACTGCAATTTATATAGCTGTAATGTGCAGGGCATATCCAGCTTTAAGAGATAGATTTTATGCAAGGGAAATATATTCCTTTTAATTATGAGTAAGATAAAAGTCCTTGAAATGTTTGGTGAACCAATCACATATGGCGGTCAGGAAAGTGTTGTATATAATATACTTTCAGTTTTAGATTTGAAAAATGGTTTTGATGTTGATTTATTTACACCATATTATGCAGATAATAAGGACTTAATAGAATTAGTTAATAAAAACGGCGGCACAGTATATCATAATGACATAGAATTTAAAACAGGTGATAATAGATTTAAATTATATCCTATAGTAGATAATTTTTTTAAGAGCTTAGATACAAAA